>NZ_CAWMYC010000123.1:0-70389 GCF_963872035.1 Scytonema sp. HK-05 | reverse complement strand
TAGATTAATTTCTTTGCAAGGGGGCAAAACTAGCGTAGCTAGTTTTGCCCGCCAATATATCTATTTTTGGAATTAATTTAATATTAAATTTGTCTGTAAATGCTGCTACATTCTCTTCTCAGACTGCAGCCTGGAAATGAATTTTCTGAGGCTCCGCCTCCAGTTTTATTCTATTGCCAAGTAGAAACATCTCACAGCTATCCATAACTCTCCAATAGATTAATTTCTTTGCAGCCGGGCAAAACTAGCTACGCTAGTTTTGCCCGCCAATATATCTATTTTTGGAATTAATTTAATATTAAATTTGTCTGTAAATGCTGCTACATTCTCCTCGTTCCCAGGCTACAGCCTGGAAATGAATTTTCTGAGGCTCCGCCTCCAGTTCTATTCTATTGCCAAGTAGAAACATCTCACAGCTATCCATAACTCTCCAATAGATTAATTTCTTTGCAGCCGGGCAAAACTAGCGTAGCTAGTTTTGCCCACCAATATATCTATTTTTGGAATTAATTTAATATTAAGCTTGTCTGTAAACGTTGCTACATTCTTCTCGTTCCCAAGCGCAGCCTGAAAATGAATTTTCTCAAGCTTACTCCCATCAGGAGTGTAAGAGGATGTCTGAGAAGTCAAAAATGTCATGCTGTTAGCGTAGCTCCTCGCTCTGCGAGGCACGGAGCGCCAGCGCAGTGAAGCATCTCAAAAATTAACGAGAAACAGGGATTCTTCGCTCCACTTCGTTACGCTCAGAATGACAAAATATACCGTCCACAAACTTTTCAGACATCCTCTAAGATTACCGATGTAGTTTCTTCTCCCCTGCTCAAGAGCTCCCCTGCTCCCCTGCTTCTCTGCTCGCCTGCACACCTTACGGTAATCTTCGGGCAGCAAAGGAGTAGCCTCCAGTGCTATCCTATTCCCAAGTGGAAACATCTCGCAGCACATCAGGAATTTCCCCTTGAGATAGAGGAAACTCCAACACAGTTTCTCTAAGCCCCAAATACCTAGACTCGGCGAAGGATAACAGCATCCGCGCCAACGCTAACCAAACCTCAGGCTCGTACTCCCAATCACCATAACGCGAAGCCCTACCCGCAATTGAACGCAGCGCCCAGAAATAACTGTTCCTCACCACGGAACCGCCTTTTTTGTACTCTGGCACATCTTCTTGATGGAGAAAAAGCACGCTGTTTTCAATTCTTGCTCTCATAACAGCCATTCTAACGCGAACAGATGTAGAGACGAGCCATAGCGCGTCTCTGGCACGTCTCTTAAATATTAGCCGTTAAACCCAAGCGGAACGTAAACCCAGGGCTATAGATACGGTTGACTCGCTCGTATTGTTCATCTAGTAAATTTTCTAAGTAAACCGTCAACCCCAAATTTCTTGTAACAGGAACACGAGCGCTAAAATCCAAATTAAAGAAAGATGGCGAGAACTCTGTAATTGACTCTCCGGTTCTTGTATATATAGCTCGACGAGCGCCACCATAATAAGTCGCATACAAATTAGCCTGCCAGCCTCTGTTTTCATAACCAACACCAGCAGAAGCGACAGAGTAGGGAATTAAGCCCAATTGTAACCCTTTTTCTGGTCCTGTTTGTATTTTGGCATCTGTGTATGTGTAGTTGACAAAAGTTGACCACCCAGAACCAATTGTCCACCGCAGCGCCGCCTCTAAACCATTGGTATCAACTAACCCAATATTTGCCCATTTTCCTTGTACGACTCCCAAGCGATTATCTAAACTACTGCCGAAGTAAGTGAACTGTCCTACTAAATTCTCCAAAAACTTAACATCAACTCCCGCAGTCCAAGATGAGCCAGTTTCTGGTTCTAAATCAGGATTAGGTAGCCATCCATGTACCGTATCATAAACATACAACTGATCCAAACCAGGATTGCGCTGTCCTCCCGCCCAACTTCCCCGCACAGCTAAAGCAGGAACAATATCATATTTAAATCCCACACTAGGATTGAGATAATTCCCAAATTTGCTATCAAAGCTTTGTCTCAAACCCAAATCTACCTGAAAATTATCGCTGATATTCAAAGTATTAACTGCAAATAATGCGGTATTCAATAAACTCTCGCTTTCATTTTCATTCGAGGTAATTCGATCAGGAACTGTACTGAATACATCTCCATTTAAATCTGTGTTTTGCAAATCTAATCCCCAACGCAATTTATAATTTGGGGTCAGTTGCCATGTATGGTCTACCCTAGCTGTATATAATTGTGTATCTAAACTCCCTGTACGGTAAAATTGGCTGCTGGGACCGTAAGTGTTAAAGTAATCTTGGTTATAACCGAATGTGGTTGTAAGAACAGAAGTGTTCCCATTACCAAGGCGAGTTTTCCAAGAAAAGCCAATATTTAAATTATCGTGGTCTAGTCGGTCTCTTTGTAAAGGAAAGCCAAAATAAATTAATCCCCGACGACTGCTAAGTGTAGTTACATCTAAACTTAAGGTATTCCTAGGATCTACATCAAAGGCAAAACTGCCAAAGTATGTGCTTCTTGCTGTATCTGCATTAAATAAATATCCTCGCTCATCACGATTTGCTGCACCAAGAGGAACGCGGTAACGGTTATCTATAAAACTCCTTTCAAAGCTCAGGTTATATCTTAAAGAGCCAGTTGCACCGCCATAGCTTAATTGTTGATTATTAAAATTTAAAGAACCAAATTCTGCAGCCGCATTGAAGCGAGGAACACGGCTACCTTCTTTAGTGATGATATTAACAACTCCTCCAAAAGCTGAGGAACCATAAAGAGTAGAAGCTGCACCACTATACAACTCCACTCGTTCAATAGCTTCTACAGGAATACTATTTAAATCCGTTGCACCATGATAGGTGTTGACATTGGTGTTAATAGATCTGCCATTAATAAGAAATACAGACTGGTTAATCGAGGCTCCGCGATAGTATGTACCTGTGTGAATATCTGCACCATGACCTGTATCATTGATAGCAAATCCAGGCAATTTTTTCAAAACATCAGATACACTTGTCGCACCCTGTTTTTCAATTTCCTCTTTTTCAATAACATATGTCGGAGTAGATTGAGGAAGGTCATCTTTTTCCCCTGTCACATCTATAATAATGGCATCATCTTGAACCGTGGGTTCTGACTCGTTTGGTGTGGAATTTGGTTCTGGGTTATCAGTTGTTTGTGGCTTTTTAGATGGGGCTGGCGTTTGAGTCAGTAATTCTGCACTGGTGTATGGTTGCTTTATCTCATTTAAAGATGGAATTTCTGATGTCTTCTTTATAGAAGTCTTTTTAGGAACTAAATTATTTTCTTTTGCAAAGGTAACGGAAGCGAAAGCAAAGTTAATTAATAAAATTTGAAAAATGAGGAAACTAAATTTCATTTTCTCTGTCACCACACAAAATTCTCATGACACACCACTCTAAGCTGTTCCACATAAAAATTGCACCTGATTTTTTGTGATGAGCATCATAAGTACCCGTGTTTTTACAAACGACTGATGACAAAAGACAACCCTCACTCTAAAACTAGGCAATCAATAGGTGTTTTAGCTTAGTAAGAAACTTCGTCACTTTACGGGTGATCAGAATAATTGTCAAAAGACAAGGTGTAAAACTTCTTCAAAAGAAAAATATGTAGTATTCTGGTACAGGAAGCGAATTCATAAATTTATCTCACGCAAATACACAAAGATACTAAAAAGGTTCTCTTTGCAACGCCAGTCGCCTGCGGAGGGAAACCCTCCTGCAGCGCTGGCTTGTCTTTGCGTGAGCTACTTCTAGCATTTGTCGGTTTGTTCCAGCACGTATGCTGCTATATTTTCAAGTAGCATTCCATCGATGAGCCAACGTTAGTGTTTGCCTAGCGTCTGTGTTAGGAAAAGCCTAGGTTCTTTAAAATACTTTTACGCGCTGAAGTCAGGAATCTGCTTTAGGTTAATGTAAAAACTTAAATTAAACTACATAAAAATACATATTTTATGAATTTTGTCAATGTATTTCTATCCCTGACAACCTAATTTGATCAGCGTCTCATCAGTAACGCGACAAATTCGCCAATCATCTAAAATAGTGGCTCCCATACGGCGATAGAATGCGATCGCTGGTTCGTTCCAATCCAAAACACTCCACTCTAACCTTCCACAATCTCGTTCTACAGCTATCTGCGCTACTTTGGTGATGAGTTCTCTGCCAATACCTTGTTGCCGATATTCTGGTAAAACAAACAAATCTTCTAAGTAAATTCCTGGTTTTGTCAAAAATGTTGAATAATTATGAAAAAATAGGGCAAACCCCACAGCTTGCCCTGTATATTCTGCTAATATTGCTTCTACGTATTTAGGGGAGCCAAATAGATGCTCCTTTAGTGCCACAGCATCACCAGTGACGGCATGAGATAATTTTTCGTACTCTGCCAGCGCTTTTATTAGTTTAAACAATATATCGCAATCGGCTGGTTCAGCAAAACGCAAAATTAAATCGCTAGGCGAAGTCATTTGTTATGAGTCATGAGTTGTTAGTCATAAGTCATTAGTCCATATTTTATAGTCGATAGTCAATAGTCATAAGTTTTTTGACTCTAGAACACCAGTTGTCTACAGACGCAAACTCTCCTGTAGCGCTGGTTGCTCTTGAGTATTGACTGTTAACTGTTGACTGCTAACTGTTGACTGCTGACTATACTAGCCACCCCTTTAAGCGTTTGGCGATGTGAGGACGCCGCAACTTCCGCATAGCTTTGCTTTGAATTTGGCGAACTCGCTCGCGGGAAAGATTGAACATAGTGCCAACTTCTTCCAAGGTACAGGGTTCGCTGGTAATTAAACCGTACCGCAGAGAGATGACGTCTTTTTCCCGTGGAGTGAGTACGTCACCTAAGACTTCCCAAATCTCCTGGCGCATCATGCTTTCGTTCATTTTCGCCTCTGGAGAGAGGTTATCTTCATCTTCTAGCAAATCCATTAATTCCGTGTCTTCTTCTTTACCAACACGGTGGTTGAGGGAAAGTGCTTGTCGTCGTAGTTGTTGCAACTGGCGTAGTTGTGGCGCGGGAACATCCAAAGCTTCCGCCATTTCTTCTTCGGTAGGATTGCGCCCTAGTCTCTGTTTGAGTTCGCGTTGCGCTTTTTTAAGCTTGTTAAGTTTTTCAACAATATGAATGGGCAAGCGAATTGTCCGCGCATCGTTGGCTATAGCCCGTGTAATTGCTTGTCTAATCCACCAATAGGCATAGGTAGAAAATTTATATCCTTTATCTGGGTCAAATTTTTCCGTAGCACGATTTAACCCCATCGCTCCTTCTTGAATTAAATCTAGAAAAGGAACTCCGCGATTTAAATATCGTTTAGCAATAGATACTACCAACCGTAGGTTAGAGCGAATCATTTTACGTTTTGCGACTCGCCCTTGATACAAGCGATGTTCTAGTTGTTTTTCTGTCATCCCCAAATGGGAAGCGACAGTTGCCTTATTCGCTTGATCTCCTAATTGTTCAGACAAGGAAGCTTGTAATTCTCTAATTTCCTCTAAAAACCGGACTCTGCGCGCTAATTCCACCTCTTCATCTGGCTTTAGCAACGGGTATCGAGCCATTTCTTTAAAAAAAGCGCCGACGGCATCATCATACTCGGTTTTGTTATATCCCGAGGGACGAGCCGCCGCCATTTGATCTCCTGCGCGATCTTCGGCTTCCAAATTTTCTACAACAATTGGGGCTTCTTCATCTGCCACTGCATCTAACGTGATAAATAATTCTTCATTATCAGCAGCACTTCCCATTGTTTCCATTGTTCCCAAGTCAGCAATATTCATAGTTTCCTTCAGGGATTGTTGCTCTGTTTGGTACATAATTAGTGACAGCTGCTCTGCAAAAATGCTTGGTGGTTTTTCTGAGGGACAAATACACCCGTTGAATCATAGAATCCGAGCCTTTGTCCATAATTTCTGTGAGTTTGATCAACGTTATCTATACTGTTATTACAGGAATTTCCCGCTTTGGCAAAAGTGTCTTAGGCTCAGGACTGGAAAGATGTTTGGAAGGTGACTTACCATTTGCTGGGATCAAGGCATAAGAATGAAAAAATAGGGAACACTGGCAGACAATCCCCCCTGAATTTATTCTTGGGGTTTATTCATACTTCATCCTTAACACTTAAACCTCAGTTGATTTCATCTGTCGGTTCCAGATAGATACTGTTCTTAACTAATCCTGGTAGTTGCACCTGATAAACATTTTCTCAGACTGCCAACACATATTTTCCTCTTTTTTTCTTAATTAAAAAATATTTCACACCCTCCTCAATCAAAATTGCCCTATTTTAACAAATATAAAAACTCCATTTGCCTCACTCCAAAATCTTAAATATTCATGTAATTTTCTAAATATTTGAGTTTTTATGCCTTGGTAGTCGCTTAATGTATTTGAGTTTTGATAGTGGGGTTATGCATCGCTCTTGAGCTTTCCCCAGTACAAGGAATTTGGCAAGTAAAAAGTTTAGCAATCTATTCTCCTGATAAAGGATCTCACATACTTACAGCATAGAATATCTATCAATAGGCGGAAAAGCCTTATCCCCTATTTAGTAATCAGAGAAAATCTTCTGAAAAAAGCGGCTATTGTCGTTCTTTCGTTGAGTAGACATTCAATCAAAATTGCCTTCTACAGTTAGGAGTAATTTTCTGCCGAATTACCTAAGACGAAACTTATCAAGTATTATGTCTAATGACAGTATTGCCAATTACATTTTTGGTTAACGAATGCATACAGTAAGAGCTGAGGAAACTTGGTTAAGATAGACAAACTGGTTTATCAGTGCTGAGTCCTAAGTCCTGAGTTATGAGCCAATCCCTATGGATGAATCCAGGGGATAGAACAAGGAAAAAATTTTCTTTTTCTCCAAGAATCAATTCACGGGCTTATCGCTATTTTCTTAAGGGCTTGAGTACTCTGGAGGATGGAAAACAAAAAGGGGATATCTAAGCACTCGGCACTTGTCACTTAGGACTGTTTTGGTAAGAGAAATATCTGTTCTATTAATTTAGAAACTATGTACATGAATGGCGTTAGTTTGCCTCCTTTGGTAGTTGCCCAAGCTGGAGAATCGTACCAGTCAGGAAGAACTGAGAATCGTTGGATTGAAGTGCTAGTAGACTGTCCGGGAAGTTCAGGACTGTACACCTATCGACTGAGCGATCAGTTGGAAGTAAAACCAGGGGATATTTTAAGTGTGCCATTTGGTACGCAACAGTTAGGAGGAATCGCCATTCGTTTTCTAACACAACCTCCAGCCGATCTACCACTAGAAAAAGTTCGGAATGTAGAAGATGTCGTTAGTGTAGGCTTTTTTCCCTCGACTTATTGGGAACTTTTGAATCGAGTTGCAGCATACTACTACACACCCCTGATTCAAGTTATACGTGTCGCTTTACCACCCGGTTTGTTAGGGCGATCGCAGCGTCGGATCCGCCTTGTTAGAAACGACAAGCCGACACTCTCCCTATCCTCCTCATCTCCCTCATCCCCCTCATCTCCCCTACCCTTCCTCTCAAGCGCAGCACAGCAAATTCTGGAACTTTTACAAGCACAAGCAGATGGAGATTACAGCTTCGCCTACCTGCAACGCCAAGTAAAAGCAGCTTACCGGGGTGTCCGGGAGTTGCAGCGACGGGGTTTAGTGGAAAGTTATTTAGAACCCCCACGACCAACTCGACCAAAACAGCAAAAAGCAGTCACACTTATAGGCAGTACATCTGACAGTGACTTAACCACTCGCCAGCGAGAAGTTTTGGAAGTGCTGCGGAGGCGCGGCGGCGAGTTGTGGCAAACTGAACTGTTACAAGTTTGTAACACAAGTACATCCATTCTTAAGACGTTAGAACAAAAGGGGTACATCGTCATCCAAGACCGAGAAGTCTTACGAACTCCTCCTGTGTTCCCCCCACTTACAGATGGGACGCAAGGGGGTTTGCTAGCAGTGGAACAGACAAAAATACTAACACCAGCTCAATCGCAAGCGTTAGGGGTCATTACCCATCTAGATGGATGTGCTACAGTGCTGTTGCATGGTATCACAGGTTCTGGAAAAACAGAGGTATATTTGCAAGCAATAGCCCCTCTACTAGCGAAAGGCAAGTCTGCTCTCGTCTTAGTGCCAGAAATTGGACTCACACCCCAGCTAACCGACCGTTTCAGCGCTCGTTTTGGGAACAAAGTCAGCGTTTACCACAGCGCCCTCTCAGACGGTGAACGTTACGATACCTGGCGACAAATGTTGACAGGAGAACCCCAAGTTGTTATAGGGACGCGAAGTGCAGTTTTCGCCCCTCTACCAAACTTAGGCTTAATCATATTGGATGAAGAACACGACAGCAGCTTTAAGCAAGATTCTCCCATCCCCACCTACCACGCCCGCACCGTCGCCCAATGGCGAGCCGAATTAGAAAACTGTCCTTTGGTGCTAGGTTCGGCAACCCCTTCACTAGAGACGTGGGTGAGTGTAGGGGAAGCGGTGAAACAGGGGAGCAGGGGAGCAGGGGGAGCAGGGGAAGACAAAGAAGACAAGGGAGAAAATACCTCCTTGTCCCCCTCATCTCCCTTATCTGCCCACCACTACCTCTCCCTCCCCGATCGCATCTACTCCCGTCCTCTACCTCCTGTAGAAGTTGTGGATATGCGGCAAGAATTGCAGCAGGGAAATCGTTCTATCTTTAGTCGTTCCCTGCAACAAGCTTTGCAGCAGCTGCAAGAACGCCGTCAGCAAGGAATTTTATTTATCCATCGTCGGGGGCATAGCACATTTGTCTCTTGTCGCAGTTGTGGATATGTGCTGGATTGTCCAAACTGTGATGTGTCGCTGGCTTATCACCACACAGAGGAGAATGCACCACAAATACTACGGTGTCATTACTGTAACTTTGTGCGATCGCATCCCCAAAACTGCCCTGAATGCAGTTCTCCATACCTGAAATTTTTCGGCAGTGGTACCCAACGAGTCACGCAGGAGTTAGCAAAACAGTTTCCCGAATTGCGCTGCATCCGCTTTGATAGCGATACCACCCGTACAAAGGGAGCGCACCGTATTCTTCTGACTCAGTTTGCGAACGGTGAAGCAGATTTGTTAGTCGGTACGCAAATGCTCACCAAGGGATTGGATCTGCCTCAAGTCACACTTGTGGGTGTTGTGGCTGCTGACGGGTTGCTGCATTTATCAGACTATCGCGCCAGCGAACGGGCATTTCAAACCCTAACACAAGTTGCTGGACGTGCTGGTAGAGGAGAAGAGCCAGGAAGAGTGATTATCCAAACATACACCCCAGAACATTCTGTGATTGAAGCAGTACAAAATCACAATTATCAGTCTTTCATAGATGTCGAATTGGAACAAAGGCAAGCACTCAATTATCCTCCCTACGGACGATTGATTTTATTGCGCTTAAGCAGTCCCGAGGCAATCCAAGTGGAGAATACGGCACAGATTATAGCAGCTAGTTTGCCTCAACATGAGGGGTTAGACATTTTGGGACCAGCACCAGCTAGTGTTTTACGGGTAGCGAATCGTTACCGCTGGCAGATATTGCTAAAATTTGCGCCCGATGCCTTGCCACAGTTGCCAGATTGGGAGGAAGTGCGTAAACTTTGTCCTCAGTCTGTCAGTTTAACAATTGATATTGATCCATTAAATATGATGTAACGCATTCCCCACGCATAGAATGCGGGGGCTTTTAGCAGCCCTGCGAGCGTAGCGGAGTGGTTCCTGTTCAGGTTCCGCCTCACTACCTCACGTTCGCGCAGCGTGCGCTTTGCGCTTACCTCCAGGCGCGAGTACTGTACGAGAGGATGTACTCACCCCCACGCCCCTGAAACACATTAGTTTGCCCTTGGGCAAGTAATATGTTTCTACCCCTAGCCGAGACAACTCGCCGTCTCTTGCCTACGGTCGGGCCGTTCCTGTCGGGTCAACAGTGCGTTTCCTATTTCGGCATAAGTGTATTGTCGCAGATTTTTCGTATTGTGTTCACTGTCCTTGAGGACGGCAATTAAAATTGCCTACGGGCTTCCGGACCATGCCTAAAGTGGCGTAGCGCCCTTTGATTCTCGGTGATGTTGAGGGGGCTAAGAACAGGTGTAGAAAAATTCACGTATTCCAAAAAATATGCACGCTTAGACCTCTTGCAAAAATCAGGCTAATGAATTTTGGAACCACTCTTGCACACGAGATTTACACTAGTTATTCATCTGTGTCCATCTGTGTCCATCTGTGGTTTAATTTTCATCTAATTGACTTTTGCCCCCTTGTTTATTAAATGTGTTTTAACTTATAATACCAATTCCCCATGAAGATGCACTTAATATTAGAAAACGAACCGCCAAGAAGAGCCAGCGCTGCAGGAGGGTTTCCCGACAGCAGGCGACTGGCGTCGCCAAGAACGCCAAGGAACAGAGGAATATTTATTAAGTGCTTTTTTTATAGAGAATTGGTATAAGCTACAAACAGTTAACAAGCCCAAGACGTAAGACTTCTCGCGTGAAGTCACATGAGTATCCAATAGAGGCATCCGCAAGAAATTTACCTGCTTGGGACTCCTTGGTTACTCCATAGCCACCCAAAATTTCCATTGCTGTTTGCGCGTTTTTGATTGCCACATCCACAGCAAAAGTTTTAGCTGCTGGTGCCTTAACCATCGCTGCGAGTTGGGGATTAGTGTCTGCGGTATAAGCTGCGTCCCATACCGTTAATCGCGCAGCTTGAGTGTTTATCATCATATCAGCCAGCTTCAAAGCTACTGCCTGATGCTGAATAATTGGACGCCCCCAACTGACGCGCTTTTTAGCATAATCTAGGGCATACTCATAAGCAGCCCGAGCTAAACCCACATAAGAAGCTGCAAGTCCAATAGCCACTTCAGGAAGCAACATCAGGAGTTTTGCCGCTTCGCCCTCTTGCCCAAGCAGATTCTCTGCGGGTACTCTGACGTTATCAAGATGAATGGACGCATGATGCGAGGGTTTCCAGCCAATCATCTCGGTTCGCTTACCAAATTTAAGACCTGGAGTATTTGCTGGCACGTAGAATATGGACATACTCTCGCCCAATGGCTTATCGAGAGCTGTGCGTGCAATGATAAAATATGCATCGGCAATACCAGCATTTGTCACCAACGATGACTTTTGACCGTTCAGGATGTATGCATCACCATCGCGTTGTGCAAAGGTCTTAATTCCGATGTTGGCATCTGGTAGGGGACAGAACAAATCTGAGGTTGCGACGTTTGGCTCACTCTCTGCAGCGCTATACAAGTGAGGTTCTCCAGAAAGGACGTGCGATAATATCCGCTTTTGCTGTTCGCTTGTTCCAGCCCTAGTTACAAAAAGCGACATCGCCGCCGTCAAATTGAAGTAGCTAGACGCAATGCTGGAATCAGCAGCACCCAGTTCTTCCAGAACCAAAACAAGATCTACACATTTTCCTCCTAAACCACCGTACTCTTTTGGAAGCAACAATGACGTGAATCCTAGTTCGGTTCCTTTGCGGAATATACTTTGACAGAAATCCCAAGGTTCAAGTTCTGGATTATTAGATTCCTCAATGATTTGAACAATAGGCTTAATCTCTCTTTCGGCAAAGTCACGCGCTTTTGACTGCAACATCCGCTGTTCGGGAGTGAGGCTGAAGTCAATCATGATTTGTTCTTCCTTCGTCGTTGGATGTTCACCGACGCCATAACTAGGAGCAGTTTGAAATTTGCATTTCCAGCAACATGATCACTGCAGCCACATGAAAATATGGCATCTAGTTAACTATCCTATAGCTCCTGAAGTGGTATAAAAATGTTGTCTACAACTCTATAATCTCAGTTTGAGGAGTTTATTAGCAATACGAAAGCTCTTGCCATACAACGATTTCAGGCTTTGTAAGAGTCATTGACTCAATGATAATAAGATAAAAAGATATCAAAATTACAGATAAAAAAATCAACAGTGTTAACCCCCCAATAGGGGATTAACACAAAAGATTTGGTTCTAATACCCAGAATGAGCGGCGCTGGGTTACAGGCGATCGCGTTCCAAATCATAAATGACTTTCTCTACATACCGAACACTCAAGTCATCCGCCACTCTAAAGAATTCATACGCATAAACTTTTCTGCTCGATGTCCTCTGATTTAAGTATTATTACTCAGCAACTATTAAGCAGATAAGTATTTCCTGTAAAACCAAGACTGAATCGAGCGATAATAGTATACAGAGAGCAAAATATTATAATATGTCGTTAACCACTTCTGCTTGTTGTGCTGTCACCCTTAATCAACAACAAGAGCAAAATATTGAATACCATAAAACGCAGTGTACTGAGAAAACGCCATGTGCTCATGACCCAGGGAATCATGGCAAAAGCACATCTAAAAACTGCACTGTTGTGGAAAATGGTCGTGTCGTTGTTAAACCAGCACAAACACAACCTCAACAGGATTCTTGATTCAATATCCACAATCGACTTAGGTTGGCCCACACTCTTGAGAAAACCCAGACATCATAGCTTGCACTTGCGCTAATATTAAAAATTTTCATGAGCAACGAACAACTCAGCCTCTTTGAGGAGTCAAATTTTGACTCAAATGACCAAAAAGAGCTAATTCCCACAAATGCTAAAATTCCCATTCCTCCTGGAACCTATGCCAGTATGACTGAAGTTGCACAGCATTGCAACCAGTGTCATCGTTGTGGATTGGGAGACACACGGACTCATGCCGTGGTTGGACGTGGCAATCTTAAAGCGCCAATCATGGTTGTGGGCGAAGCACCAGGTCAAAATGAAGACGAAACTGGGTTGCCATTTGTGGGAAAGGCAGGACAGTTGCTGGAGAAAATTTTGGCATCTGTTAAGTTAGATACTGATAAAGATATATTTATCAGTAATATCAACAAGTGCAGACCTCCAGCTAATCGAGTTCCCACCACTGAAGAAATGGAGGCTTGCAAACCTTACCTGTTGGAACAAATTCGCTTAGTTGATCCAAAAATCATTCTTTTGGCAGGTGCAACGGCTGTAAAAGGATTAACTGGTGATAAGCGCGCAATTAGCAAAATTCGCGGACAGTGGCTCGAGTGGGACGGGCGGTTGTGTATGCCAGTTTTTCACCCGTCTTATTTGCTACGTAACCAATCCCGTGAAGTCGGCAGCCCGAAATGGTTGATGTGGCAAGATGTACAAGCTGTACGTGCCAAGTTTGATGAAATCCAGAATAACCACTAGCTGGCAAGCATCAGGTATTTTACCAAAAGACTGGTAGAAAATCCGGTCGGGCGATCGCTTCACTTGGTAGCTAACTTTATAGTTGTGCTAGTGGTGCTAATTCTTAAAGTTCCACGCAGTTCATTTAGAGGTGGTAAACGCAAATCTCGTACACATTTTAGTGGCAGCAGCGGCAGCGGTTGGTACGGTGGTGATGCTGGGGGATCTGACAGTGGTAGCAGCTATGACTCTGGCGGCGGTTGCGACAGTGGAGGCTTTGATGGCGGTGGCGGCGGTTGTGATGGTGGCGGCGGGGGAGATTAGCTTCCCAAATTCCCAGAACGCATACGTACGCTTCCCGCTTGGCAATCTCGTAACCAGGCATTAACCGCTTGAGCAATGTCACCATTACTACTATCGCGTGGTGGTGTAGGCGGCTCGTTTTTAGGATGCAAACCAGTTTGGGAAAACATCATTACAAAACGCCAATCACTCTTTGTTTTTGTTAAAAACAACCAGTGGAATTGCTGCAATTGAACTGCTTTGCCAGCGGTATACTGTCGCTCTAAAGTTGTAAAAAAGACTTGTTCTACTCCAACTGACGCGGTTTTCAGTGAATCTGTCGTGTATTCACTAGGGTTAAGAGGCAGGGGTGTAAACTCAGGTCTTCCCGCGACTACCATATAACTGTAAACGTCAGTTGCTCTGCTTAAACGACGGGCGCGTTGACTGGCGCGATTGGCATAACTCGGTAAATCTCGCAACAGCCCAGTTGTTAAAGCTTCTAAATTTTGGTTGGCGCAAAAAGACCCCTTGTTGCTTTCTCCCCTCTCCGCAAGCGGAGAGGGGTTGGGGGTGAGGTTCTTCGCTTTTGCTGGGGTATCCAAGGCATTTGATATTAATAGCCAGAAGCCACAACCAAGAAGCCACAAGCTTTTATTTTTCTTTTTGATGACTCCTGACTTCATGTCACTAATTCTTCAATAATCCTCTTCCAAGCTAACTCTGGATTGGGATCTGCGGTGATGGGACGCCCAATAACGAGGTAATTTGCTCCTGCTTTGAAGGCTTGTGCAGGAGTGAGCGATCGCGCTTGATCTCCTTTGTCTGCCCAAGTTGGGCGTACTCCCGGACAAACCAGCAAAAAATCATCTCCACTGGTTTGTCGCAATTGTGACACTTCTTGGGGTGAGCAAACCGCCCCATCAAAGCCCATTTCTTGAGCCATCAAAGCCATGTGTTGAGCATATTCTGGTAATTCTAAGGGAATTTTCAAATCAAACGCTAGCTGCCTGGAAGAAATACTTGTCAACAAGGTAATAGCAATTAACTTCGGTGGTTTCACACCTGCATCTGTTGCTCCTACATATGCCGCCTCAGTTGCTGCTTTCAAGGCATCTTTACCAGATGAAGCATGAATTGTCAACAAATCAACACCGTAACGAGCAGCCGCACGGGTAGCACCAGCAACGGTGTTGGGTATGTCATGAAACTTCAAATCCAGGAAAATACGTTTTTGCCGAGATTTTAGCACCTCCAGAATTTTTGGTCCAGTGCTTGTAAATAACTCCAAGCCAACTTTCCAGAAAGTGACACACTCAAGCCGTTCGATGAGGGCGATCGCCGCCTGCTCATCTGGTACATCTAGAGGTACGATAATTCGCTCTTTTATATTCATTAAGCCTCTGGCAAAAGTCAAGAGTAAGAAAAATCAAACCACAGATTAACACTCATGGAACACTAGTTAATTATCTGTGTCCATCTGTGTCCATCTGTGGTTCTAAATCTCTTTTTATGATTTTTTAACACAAGGGGCGCAGTGCCTAGCACCCCCATTTCATTAAGGTATCAGTCGGACAAACTTATTTTTCCCCAGTTGCAAAACTCGTCCGTGCAATTCACTCTTGTCAGCGAAAGTGGTGTCAACATCGGTGATGCGATCGCCATCGAGGCGCACTCCACCTTCTTGGATTTTCCGCCTGCCTTCCCCACTACTTTTGCACAAACCACTCACATTTAGGATGTAAGCTAGCTTAGCGGGAAACTGGACGACCGCTAGGGAAAATTCTGGAACGTCACCTGCCTCAATGTCCTTAACAGCTTGTTCCCCATGATACTGCTTAACAATTTCCTGTGCCAAGAGTTTTTGGCGATCGCGTGGATTTTCTGGCAGTTTCTCTAATGGAAAATCCGTAAGCAGTGTAAAATATTCTTTCAGCAGATGGTCGGGAACTTGCTGCAGCTTTTGATATTTTTCGGTTGGATGTTCAGATAAACCCACATAATTACTTAGAGATTTGGACATTTTTTGTACACCATCCAAGCCAATCAAAATTGGCAGCAGCAGTCCATACTGCGGTTTTTGCCCAAAATGGCGCTGTAAATCACGCCCCACGGCAATGTTAAACTTTTGGTCAGTCCCTCCTAATTCCACATCTGCTTCAACGGCGACAGAATCATAACCTTGCATCAAGGGGTACAGGAACTCATGAAGGAAAATAGGATTCTCTTTTTTATAGCGTTCCGCGAAGCCCTCTTTAGCCAGCATCTGCCCCACTGTCATTGTAGAGAGTAACTCTAAAATTTTGCCCAAGTCCAGCTTAGACAGCCATTCGGAGTTGTAACGCACCTCCAACCTACCTGGTGTATCAAAATCCAAAATAGATCGCATTTGGTCAAGATAAGTCTGAGCGTTTTTCGCCACCTCTTGTTCTGAAAGTTGGCGACGTACCTCAGATTTGCCTGTCGGATCGCCAATGCGAGCGGTAAAATCACCAATAATGAGTACTGCTGTATGACCAGCATCTTGAAACGCTCGCAGTTTTCGCACTGGTATGGTATGACCGAGATGAATATCCGCACCTGTCGGATCAATTCCCAATTTAACCCTTAAAGGTCGGTCAGTTATTGTCAAACGCTTTTCTAGACTTTCAATGTCACTTTCAGAATCAGTAGGTTGTGGGAAAATTTCAACAACACCACGACGCAACCAAGAAAAATCTTGGGTGATACTACTAGGAGATTGACTGTTTACGCTTTGCACTATCAAAGTAGGATTGGTTATGGTCACTGACAATTTGTATTACTTTCATCTGCCAACCTAATATAATTGCAAAAAATTAGCCGCCTTGCTTACCAAGACATTACACTTATATTTACAAGTGAGGAAGTGAAATCGCCGTGTCGTCCAGGACTTTTGAAAATAAGCAGCCCCAACAAGAGCCAGCTGCGTCGGGTTTTGAGTTTTTCAAAGGAGTAGGTCAGGTAACTGGCGGTACTCTACTATCCGTCACTATGCTGGCAAGTTCTATTGTAGCGGGAGGACTGGTTGGCTTAGCCGTTAGTTTCCGCAATTTGCCAGATGTTAGACAACTACGCACCTTCTTGCCATCAGAAACGACTTATATCTATGACCTCAAAGGCAAACTGTTGACAAGTATTCACGGAGAAGCCAACCGTGAAGTCGTATCATTAGATAGAATTTCCCCAGAACTGAAGCGGGCAGTACTGGCGAGTGAAGACAGTGACTTTTATTATCACCACGGCATCAATCCCAAAGGCGTTGGACGTGCAGTAGTCACCAACTGGGCAGCAGGTGGCGTACGGGAAGGTGGTTCAACCATCACCATGCAGTTGGTGAAAAACCTGTTTTTGTCTCAAAAGCGTGCCGTTACCCGTAAGATAGCAGAGGCAGTACTGGCAATTCGCTTGGAGCAAATTCTCAGCAAAGACCAAATTTTGGAAATGTACCTCAACCAAGTTTATTGGGGTCATAACAATTATGGCGTACAAACAGCAGCACGCAGTTACTTCAATAAGTCTGCCGAAAATTTAAACTTGGCTGAGTCGGCAATGATGGCTGCTTTAATCCAAGCGCCAGAAGAATATAGCCCGTTTGTCAATATGAAGAAGGCAAAAGAGCAGCAGAAAATAGTTTTGGGGCGGATGAAGGAATTGGGCTGGATTACCCAAGAAGAGTACGACAACGCCCTCAAACAACCAATCAAACTCGGTAAGATTAGGTCGTTCCAAGGAAGCGCCTTACCTTATGTGACAAACGCCGTAGCCCAAGAGATAGCGAAAAAATTTGGTCGTGAAGCGCTGCTTAAGGGTGGAATGCGAGTGCAAACCACGGTTGATGCCAAATTCCAACGAATGGCGGAGGAAACTGTTAGTAAGTGGCATGAAAGACTTCTTGGTGAAGGGTTATATAAAAATCAAATTGCCCTGGTGGCAATTGATCCGCGCACTCATTTTGTGAAAGCATTGGTAGGCGGCGTAGACCCCAAAACGAGCGAGTTTAACCGGGCAACCCAAGCTTTGCGCCAGCCAGGTTCTTCTTTTAAACCGTTTGTTTACTACACTGCGTTTGCCAGTGGTAAGTATACTCCAGACTCAACGATATACGATACCCCAGTCAGCTATCGAGATGGTAACGGTTGGTACTATCCGAAAAACTACGATAGTAGTTTCGGTGGGGCAATGTCGATACGATATGCGATCGCCCAGTCTCGCAATATTCCCGTTATCAAAGTTGGCAAGGCTGTGGGGATGAATAAAGTTGTCGAGACTTGCCGCACCTTAGGAATTATGAGTCCGATGGAACCCGTGACTTCTCTGCCTTTAGGTGCGATCGGTGTCACGCCGTTGGAAATGGCAGGTGCTTATGCTACCTTTGCCAATTATGGCTGGCAGTCGCCAACGACGATTATTGCTCGTGTGACTGATAGTAGTGGCAATGTCTTACTCGACAACACACCGAAACCCCAGCAAGTTCTCGACCCTTGGGCTTCGGCAGCCATTATTGACGCGATGCGATCAGTCATTTCTGAGGGGACTGGTAAACACGCTGCTATTGATCGCCCAGCAGCAGGTAAGACAGGAACAACTTCCTCAGAAAAGGATATTTGGTTTGTCGGTACTGTACCCCAGTTAACGACTGCTATTTGGGTAGGTAGGGACGACAACAGAACCTTGGGTCACGGTGCAACTGGAGGTGTTATGGTTGCTCCTGTGTGGCGCGATTTTATGATGAGGGCGCTTAAGGGTGTACCAGTGGAAAAGTTTAAGTCACCTTATCAGTTTCATCGACCAAAATCAAATTAGAATTATAAATTAGGAGTTCTGAATAAACTCAGAACTCCTAACTCAAAACTCTTATGTTATGATTGTTTTTCCAGTTCAGCTTTCATCCGCTGTAGGGTGAGGTGCATTTGGTCAAACATTTGTTGGGGAGTCACACCAAACTGATTCAACTGAGTCTTCAGCTGCTGTATGGTCATTTGCGCCATGAAATCTTCTGATAGCTCAAAGCGCTTCATAAAGATACGATACCGCTCCATCATGGCTTCCATTTGCTCAATAAACAGCTTTTTGCCTTCGCGGTCAAATTTGCCGTAGTTGCCGCCAAGTGTTATGAGTGCTTGATAGTCATCAAACAACTGCTTGGCTTCTTGCTGAACTATGTCAGAATCAAAGAATCCCATTTTGCCTACACTCCACTGAGCGCCAATACTCAGTAGCTCTCATACTAGATGCCTCTTACTTTATTCTAGTTTAGAGAGATAATCTAGAAAACTAGCTTCGGTTTAAGTACGGTTTTTTACCGCAATTTCAACACTTGACCGTTGCAGGGCTCAAATTCACGCAGCTGCGGTACGCCAAGGGCTAACGTGCCCGTAAGACATACAAGATTCAAAAAAGAAAGAAATAATGAACCACAGATGCACACAGATGGACACAGATAAATAATTACTTCATATTTATTTATAATGCCGATGCAGTGGCTGATCAACTGGCTAATCGCTCACAGCTTAGGAATAGAATAGATTCAGATATTGGGTTTCGGCTAGGATATCAGCAATGCTGAATTTATTATGGTGCTTTAATTATGTTTAATCAGCGAAAAAGCCGAAGCGTTGCCGCGATTTTAGCTTTTTCCGGTACGCTGACAATTTCCGGATTACATAAATTTTATCTAGGACAGCCGCTGTGGGGTCTTTTATATGTGTTGCTTTCCTGGACACCCATTCCTAAGGTAGCAAGCGCGATTGAAGGAGTTTGGTTTTTAGCTCAAGACGAAGAAGCTTTTGACCGTAATTTTAATTTAGGTTTTGCAGCTATCAAAAAGTCACACTCGGCTAGCAATCAAGTAGCAGCAATTGCTCAAGCCTTGCGGGAGTTAGAAAGTTTGCGCCAGGATGGACTCCTAAGCGAGTATGAATTTGAGCAAAAGCGCCGCCAGTTGCTAGAGTGAATTTCTTAAAATAAGCAACATTATGAAAAATTGGCTACCTTTAAACCCTAAGTTGCAAAAACTACGCTCCAAGCTGCTTAACGACCCCTACTACCGACTACAATCAGGGGAAGAAATTGCGATCGCCGCACAACTGGGTATCCGCATTGATGCCAATCAAGCCACTGTTGATGATTGGTTGCGTCTACCGGGGTTATCAATTCATCAAGCGCGATCGCTTGTGGAACTTTCTCGTGCTGGTGTTAAATTTTACTGCATTGAAGATATTGCCGCAGCTTTAAGTCTGCCAGTACATAGGCTAGAGCCACTCCAGCCTATTGTGAATTTTAGTTATTACGACTCGGAATCTCTAGTTCTTCCCAGCAATATAGTAAACCCTAACACGGCAACAGTTGAGGCTCTAGCAAAAGTGCCATTGATTGATTTGTCCCTAGCGCAAGCAGTGGTGGATAACCGCAGTGAAGCTGGATTGTACCGGAATTTAGCTGATTTTCAGCAAAGGTTAAACTTACCTGGTGATGCGATCGCTCAGCTTATGTACTATCTCCGGTTTTAATCGACAGACGTAGCATGTGAGTCCAGCGCCCTTAGGAGGGTTTCCCGACAGCAGGCGACTGGCGTAAGCGCAAAGCGCAGGCTCCGCCAACGCGTAGCGTGTCCGTGCCTCCTCCGGAGGAGCTTGCGCTAACGGCGCAGCCGTGCCGCACCGCGAGGGACATACCCGAAGGGCTACGTCTCTACAATTAAATGACCCCAATTCTATTAAAAGGCCAAAAGCGAAACACTGCCCGACCAATAATATTTTCTTTGGGTAAAAACCCCCAGTAGCGGGAGTCGTTACTATCGTTGCGGTTATCTCCCATAACAAAGAATTGGTTAGCTGGAACTTGCCGCCCTTCCATTGGTAAAATTGGTGGTTCAGCTATATAGTCTTCTTGTATTGGTTGCCCATCAATGTAAACTTTGCCACCAGCAACGCTAACTGTCTTGCCAGGGGTGCCAATGATGCGTTTAATGAAAGCTTGGTCTTTGGGATATCCCCGATGTTGCAGTTCCTCTGGTGGCTGAAAAACGACGATATCGCCTAAGTGTGGGGAACCAGAAAGATAGGAAATTTTTTCTACTACCAGGCGATCGCCTTTATGCAAGGTTGGCAACATTGAATCTGAAGGGATGTAGCGGGGTTCAGCAACAAAAGTCCTAATCAACAGTGCCAAACATAAGGCGATCGCAATCAGAATGAGATTTTCCTGTAAACTTCGCCATCCTCGCGACGACACAGAAGATTCTTTAGCATTACTTTCTTGATGAGTCATAGAAACGAAAAGTCCGATTAATAAATTAGACGAATCCTTGATTATTTTGACGCTAAAAGGACCTTTACAAGCAAAAGAGCTTTTGCTTGTCGCGATTCTTACACTGAAATTACTTAGGCTGTTACTAATAATAGCCTCTACAAAAAAACCTCTTAATATTTTTTGAGAAACTCCAGGATTTGTTTCCCTTTAAAATCTTTAGCAAGTTGGCGCAAATGAGCGGCAAACGGTATCCATCGTTGATCCAACTCCTCTAAGAATGCCACTCGTTGTGTAATCCCTCTTAAATCCCCCCTCATCGCCAAATCGATCAAAATCGCAAGTTCTTCTGCTGGTGGAGCCACAAGTAAGTCCTGAGTCCGTAAGGAAAGACCTTGCGCCTCTACTTGTTGTCTGCTTTCCTGCTGCTCATAAACCCATTCCAACCCCAAGTAAACCCGTAATGTTTCTAAAAGCTCCGCTTTTTGGATTGGTTTTGGGAGAAAATCATCGCAACCGACTTCTTGACTTTGCTTGCGATCTAAGTCAAAAACGCTAGCTGAGACAGCAATCACGACCACGTCCTTAAAGTCTGGTAACATCCTCAGGCGACGGGTGGCTTCAAAGCCGTCCATCACGCTCATGACTAAGTCCATCAAAATCACATCTGGTTTAAATTCACGCGCTTTGTCAAGAGCGTCTAAACCATTTGTTGCTTCTGTGACTTCAAACCCCAAAGGTTCTAGTAGATTCATTAAAACAGAGCGATTTACCCATTTATCATCTACTACCAAAACTTTCCGCCGAGGTTCTATAAAACCAATGATATTGCCTTCATCGATTCTCTTAACGTCACTTTTTTGGAAAATCTCTGCCAAATCCAAATCGAACCAAAAAACGCTGCCTTTACCTAAAGTACTTTTCACCTTTAGTTCACCGCCCATCATTTGAACTAATTGACGGCTAATTGCCAATCCCAATCCTGTTCCTTCAGTCTTACGACTCTGCTCACCAACTTGCTGGAATGGCAAAAATATTTCTTCTAATTGCTCCTGTGCAATGCCAATCCCTGTATCTTCTACTTGAAACCGAAGTTTTTCCTGTTGATAGCCTATTTGGAAAGTTATACTACCTTTTTCTGTAAATTTGACCGCATTGCTAAGTAAATTAATCAAGACTTGACGCAACCGTTTTTCATCTGCTTGGATGAGTTTTGGTAGGGGAGAAAGGGTTTGATAAATTAACGGAATTCCCTTTTGTTGGGCACGGATACGGCAAATCTCAGCAATACCCTCAAGAAAGACCGAAAGATGAAATTCTGTTGGATAAAGTTCCATTTTCCGTGCTTCAATTTTGGAGAGGTCTAAAATATCATTTATCAGTGTCAGTAGGTGTTCGCCACACTGATGAATGATGTTTATACCATTCTTTTGCTGAACGGTTAAAGTTTTATCTTTCTGAAAAATTTGAGTATAACCCAAAATACCATTGAGCGGTGTACGGAGTTCATGACTCATGTTTGCCAGGAATTCACTTTTGGCACGGTTAGCTGTTTTGGCTACTTCTTCTGCTCGTTGGCGTTCTTTGATTTCCTGTTGAAGTTGCAAATTTTTATCTTGTAACTCCAGCGTGCGCTCTTCGACTTTAACTGCCAATGTCCGATTATATTCTTCTAAATCATTGTAAAGACGTGCATTCTCAATCGAAATTGCTGCTTGAGAAGATAAAAGTTGTAAAACTTCCAATCGCTCTGGTGTAAATGCTCCAATTGTCAAGTTATTTTCTAAATAAAGAATACCAATTAGTTTCCCTTGATTCACAATTGGCGCACATAAAATAGATTTTGGTTTGTGGTTGATTATATAGGTATCTGTTGCAAAGACTGACTCAGATCTAGCATCGTACAGTACAATATGCCCTTGAGTACGACGCACATAATTAATAACAGATATGGGTAGCTGCTGACTTAATTCTACAGGTGTCGAAGGTTGCACGGTTATCTCATCTTGCCCGACACTTCCTGAAGCTTCTATGAGTAACTGTCCTGCTTTTTCTAAAATGAAAAATCCTGTTTCTGCACCAGCATTTTCAATAACAATTCGCATCAATTTAGCCAGCAACTTCTCCAAAACAATTTCACTAGAAAGAGCAAGAGATGCTTTCATAACTGCGGCTAAATCCAGAACTCCGGGAGTACCTGTAGTCGTAGAGCTCATTGTCCGATTCATCTCTAGACTTCTGGTTTGTCGGTTCAGCGTCTGGGAGAAAATATGAGGATATCTTGCTGCTAAATTTCTAACTTTTGCAGTTGCTCCCCAGCGAATATATCCATAGTAAGCATCAGTTAGATAAGTCTGAGCTACCTTTTCTCTGCCACACTCAAAATAAAACTTTGCTGCCAGTTCATTTGCTAGCGCTTCTTCCTGGATATATCCTTGCTCTTTAGCTCCAGCAATGGCTCGGTCATAATATTCCATTGCTTGCCAATATTGCCCCAATACCCGCGCTTTCTCGGCCTCCACAAGCTCATACTTATGCAAAAAATTCATTGGGGCATGGTCTGCCCATTTTCGCATCTTTTCCTGGTTCTTCGTCACCTTGCTCAAGAGGTGTTCTTGTTGTGAGTGTGGTACTGATGGATAAATCGCTAGTTGTGCTAAAGAATCATAAAAATGAAACACTGGCACAATCAAGAATCCTTTTACCCCATCTAAATACTGTTCGGCTTGAACTGCATTTTCCAATGCTTGATGGTGTTCTTCAAATAAATAACAGAGTATTAGTTTGTTTGAATAGAAGTAGTGAAGCCCGGTTCTGTCATTGGCTTTCTTTAGTAGCGGTAAAGATTTCTCCTCGTTGTATGCTTCACCCAATAAACAGCACGGTTTTTCAAAAGGTTTTAGTAAATTAAGAATTGACTGCTGAAATATTTGATTCCAACTCAAGGCGTTCTCTTGCTTGAGTTGAGCAAGGACATTACTGGTTGCTGCCATTTCTCGTTCAACTTTTGCCAGTTCTTGACCTATGAGATATGAATAGTAGCATTTTTGCATGGCGGCATAGCCACCATATTCAAAATGTCCGTTTTCCAATCCACTAGAGTATGAATCCTGCAAAAGTGGCAATGTTTCCTGAGCATGAACTTTTCCATGAAACGCAGATGAACCTGCCACGAAAAAGACACTTGTCTTGAGTTCTACAGCGTTGAATCGTTCTACAAGACTTAAAGCCAACTTGCCAAATTGATAAGCCGCCTCAATGTCCTGAAACAACCCGTTTATCATGATGCTGTAAAGAACATAACTATAAGCTGAGAAGGGTGAATTTCCATGTTTGATTGACAAATTCAGCTGTTCGCACGCAATTAACGGCAATAAGGCAGGTCCAGCTTGATAAGTCGGAGAACCTAGGCATGCTAACATCCGTACAGCTGCTAGCTTATCGACCTCCGTCATTAATGGTAGGTTAATCAGGTCTTCGATATTTCTGCCGCTCAAATTTCTTGCTGTTTGAGTCAGTGTTTGCTCGATATCCAAGGCGCTAGGCGACTCTGGGAAGCTAATCCCCAGTAGTTCTAGTGCTTGTAACCCAATCTTGATCGCTTCGAGCTGTTTCACTTGCGCCATGCAAGCCTGGATTTTGACCTCATAGACTTTCATTTTGTCAATAGGGGTTTTTGCCTGCTGCAAGACAACCGTTGCCCATTTCTCCATCTGCTCAAAATCGCCGTTCAAGTACGCTGTTTCTACCCCTGACTCATAAAGTGCCAGTGTTAGCTCGTACTGATTCTGCCAGCTATTTACTGCTAATAATTCCAAACCCACCTTTAGATAGCGCATAGCAGACTCATACGCCGCCGCTGCTTTCGCTTTCTGACCTGCTATAAGATTAAGTTCAGCCAGTTCATATTTTTCCGACTCTAAGGTGAGTAAGTCGGTACCATAATTTAGTTGGTTGACCAAAGCAAAGATATTTTCTTTTCGTTCTTCCGGCGTAATATTTTGTAGTAACAATTGACCAATTTTGAGATGAGTTTCTTTTTTTTGCGAATCTGGAATGAGAGCATAAGCTGCTTGCTGTACTCGGTCATGTAGAAACTTGTAGGCAATTGTCAGTTGTTCTACCTTGCGGGAAGCTGCTTGCGTATCTAGGTCTTTTGTTAGTTGTTCATTTTGCTCAGTACTAATAACTAAAGGAATTTTGTAAGATTGGTCTAAGGGTAAAACTAGACCTGTCTGCAAAGATTCCCACAAATCTGCTGCTGTTTCAGACAAAGATTTTTGATTAACAATACCCAGAACATCTAAGGTAAATTTATCTCCAATACAGGCAGCCAATTTTAAAATATTTTGTGTTTTTACTGATAATTTATGAATCTGATTAATCATCAATTCAACGACATTATCAGTGATATCAATGTCTTTCAGTAGCTGAATATCCCACTGCCAACCCCCCTCTGTTCCACGCCAGTCGCCACAACGGGAGCCAGCCGCGTGGGCGGGTTTCCCGACTTGAGCGGACTGGCGTGGGGAACCCCCGCAAGGCGCTGGCTCCCCTTGGTAAGGGGAGCCACTGCGTTGGGGAGCCAGTACTGCAGGAGGGTCTCCCTCAGTAGGTATCTGGCGTCCGGGTTCCCCGACTTGAAGCATGTGGCGTGGGATTAGGGGGGTGAAATTAAAGGACAATAGGTTTTCGTTATATAGGGATTTGAGTAACTGAGTTAAGAAGAAAGGGTTTCCCTGAGTTTTGTTAAACACTAACTCAGCCAGCGATATTGTCTTTAACGTGTCACTGCGGAAGGTATCACTGATTAATTGATTGACATGAGTGATATGCAAAGGCTGGAGCACAATATTGTTCACAACTGCACCCTTTTGTTGAATTTCTTCTAAAGTCAACATCAATGGATGAGTTGCACTGACTTCGTTATCCCGATACGCTCCAATCAGTAGCAAATATTGACTATTTGGCTCACAGGCAAGCAACTGAATCAACTTCAAGGAAGCTAAATCTGCCCATTGTAAGTCATCCAAGAAGAGAACCAATGGGTGTTCGGGTTTGGTAAATACATGAATGAATTGTTGAAACAACCGATTAAATCGGTTTTGGGATTCAGTTGGTCCCAATTGAGGAACATCTGGCTGAACACCAACAATCCTTTCAACTTCAGGAATAACATCAATAATTACTTGACCGTTAGAACCCAATGCTTCTAAAAATTTTGCTTTCCAATCGGCTATCTTGTCAGCATTTTCTGTTAGTAACTGCCTGATTAATTCCTGAAACGCTTGAATCAAGGAAGCATAAGGAATATTCCGCTTAAATTGGTCAAACTTACCAGAAATAAAGTAACCACGCTGGCGAACAATGGGTTTATGAACTTCATTCACTAAGGAAGATTTGCCAATACCTGAGTAACCACTTACTAACATTATCTCTACCCCCCTATGTCCCACGCCAGTCGCCACAACGGGGGGGACCCCCGCAAGGCGCTGGCTCCCCTTAGCAAGGGGGGATATAGGGGGGTTTGCCACTCGCTCAAAGGCATCCATTAGCGAGGCAACTTCTTTTTCCCGACCATAAAGTTTTTGCGGAATAATAAATTGGCTGTATAAATCAAGTTGACCGACAATAAAATCTTCAATTTTTCCTGTTGCTTGTAGTCTTATTAGGCACTCCTCTAAGTCCGCTTTTAGTCCCAAAGCATTTTGATATCGTTCTTCAGCAGTCTTTGCTAATAATTTCATCACAATATCAGAAACCGCTTGAGGAATCTCTGGGTTGATTTCTTTAGGCGATGCTGGTGTTTTAGCAATATGGCAGTGAACTAATTCCAATGGATCAGTTGCTTGAAAGGGCAACTGTCCTGTGAGCGTTTCATAGAAGGTGATACCTAAGGAGTAGAAATCAGTTCGGTAGTCAATTGAGCGGTTCATCCTCCCTGTTTGCTCCGGTGACATATAGGCTAGAGTGCCTTCAAGCAAATTGGGATTATTGGCTGTCTGATTTTCACTCGATAGACGCGATGAAATACTAAAGTCTATAATTTCAACGTTACCTGTTTTCGCATTAAAAAGAATATTGTGTGGTTTAATATCTTTATGAAGAATATTATTTTGATGTAGCTGAGCAAGCGTTGAAGATAATTGAATAGCAATTTGCAAAAACTGACTGAACTCAAATTTTTGAGCATTGATAAAATTTTTCAGAGGTTCTCCCCCAAAATCTGACAAGATTAATGCCAGACCATTTTGATAGCTTTCCAAGGCTAAGGGTTTAATAATTCCTTTTATCTCTAAAGATTGGAGTATTTTATATTCATGTCTTAATCGAGAGATCTGTTCTATAGTGGGATACTCAGCTTTAAGGGTTTTAATAATCACCGAAATTTGCTCTGACTCCCTCACAGCACGATAAACACAGGTCGTGGTACCGTCATAAATGACCTTGATGAGGTTGTAACCGCCAATGGTGATACTCATTGTTGTCTTTTCGCAGGTGTACTTAGTTCACGAATTTTGGAGGGGCAAGCTAACGACAAAAGTTGTACCCCGACAGACCTCACTTTCAAAACTGATCGTGCCTCCATGCATCTCGACGCATTGCTTAACAATTGCCAGCCCCAATCCTGTACCTGGAATATTGCCAACGTTATCTGCGCGTTGGAAAGGTTCAAAAAGCTTTGCCTGAGATTCTTTTGGAATTCCAATTCCTTGGTCTTGTACCTGGAAACAAATGTTTTTTTCCTCCCAAGACAGGGTTAAGGATATTATGCCACCTTCTGGCGAGTACTTAATGGCATTAGAAAGCAGATTATTCAGCAAATGCCAAAGGAGTTTTTCATCGAGGCAGGCTATACGTTGGTTGCCAATAACTGAAAATTGCATCTCATGTTTCTCTCCTACTGCCAACTGTAAAGTTTCAATTTGTTCTTGACAAAATGTAACAACATCCATGGGTGCAGGATTGCATTCAATTGCGCCGGATTCAGCTTGCCCTAGTGTTAGTATGTCATTCAATAGATTAATTAAACTATCTGTGGCATATTGAATGCGAGCGATGTGCTTTTGTATTTTCTCTTTTGGCAGTTGGTTGCTGTAGTGTTTGAGTATTTCAGAACCCAACCTAATTGTGGTTAAAGGATTGCGAAATTCATGAGCCGCCATATAGAGATATTGAGATTTTAGCTGAGATTGGAACTGGGCAATTTGCTTATCTGCTTGAGCTATAGACAACGCCTTTTGTACCTCAAACTCTGCCTGATAGCGTCCAAGAGCAATTTCAATTGTGGTAGAAAGTATCCTTTCATCAAAGGGCTTTAAAATATAGCCAAAAGGCTGCGTGGCTTTGACTCGTTCTAGAGTTGCTCGATCTGCATTGGCAGTTAGGTAGACGACAGGTACATGGAAACGAGATTGAATCTTAAATGAAGCTTCGACTCCGTCCATCTCCCCGCCAAGCCTGATATCCATTAATACTAAATCAGGTTGGAGTGCTTCCACCATAACAATAGCGTCTTCTCCCGTTGCGACGAGAGCAGGAACAACATATCCTAGATATTCCAGTGTTTCCCTGAGGTCATCAGCAACGAGCTGCTCGTCTTCAACAACCAAGATTTTTATCGGAACCATAATTCATTTTCTGGTGCAAGGGGTGTTAAGCTTTTAAAGCCCTGGGAAAGGTGATATGGAACGTGGTACCGCTTGAGCGCTCAAGGAGTATGTTAGCTTTAAGTTGTTTTGTTAAATTATGTACTATTCTTAAACCCAAAGAGTTGGTATTTTGCCAATCTAGGGTTTCTGGAATGCCAATACCACTATCGCCTACTGTTAGCGTAATGGTATCATTTGTACCTAACACAAGACGAATGATGATTTCGCCGCCTCTGTCTTCAGGAAACGCGTACTTGAGAGAGTTGGAAACCAGTTCGTTGATAAGCAGCCCGCAAGGAATTGCAGTATCAAGAGTCAGCTTAATGCCATGAGTTTCAATCTTCAGGGCGATCGTCTTTTGGCTCATCCCATAGCAGCGGAAAAGGTTGTTCGTCAGACTGTGAATGTATTCACCAAAGTCTATTTGGGAGAGTTCTGGCGACTGGTACAAATGTTCATGAATCAGTGCCATAGATTGCACCCGATTTTGAGACTCTTGAAATAAAATCATAGTACCTTGCTCTTGGGCACGTCGGGACTGCATTCGCAGTAGACTGGAGATGATTTGCAGGTTGTTTTTGACGCGATGGTGAATTTCCTTCAGCAGAGTCTCTTTTTCCTCTAATGAATGCTGAAGTTGTTCGACTGTCTGCTTACGTTCGCTAATATCGCTTATCCGTACCAGCCTATGAACTTTACCAGCAACACTGATTTGTTTGGAAGCTAAATGACCCCAAAATAAATTGCCTTTGCGGGTAACGTATTCAATTTCTTGACTCCAAAAGCCTTTGATTTTAATTTCTTCTAGGATTTTCTCTATCTCTTGGGGAGTGAACTGATATCTTTGTAATGTGCTGCCGCGAATATCAATCAGTTCCTCTTTGCTAGATGCTTCAAACAACTCAACAGCACGGCGATTACAATCAATTATCAAAAGAGTGTCAGCATCTACCAGGAAAATGGCATCCGCCGATTCATTAAAAATAGCTTCTCGCAAATCCCGATTTTGAATCATCTCTAACTCAGCCTGTTTGCGAGCGCTAATATCTTGAGAAATTCCAATACCACCAATGATTTTTCCTTGGGTATCCCGTACCAAATCTGTTGAAAGACTAATGTCAACTATCGAACCATCTTTCCTGAAGCGACGAGTTTCTACTTGGGTGAATCCCTCACCAGCAAGCGTCTGGTGCATAAATTCGAGAAACTTTCCGTATTCTTCTGGGGGAATGATTGGTAAAGGCTTACCAAGGATTTCTTGAGCATCCCAGCCAAAGATACGCTCGCACATCGGGTTCCACAGGACAATATTGCCTTCAGGATCAATTAAATCAATCGCTACTGGCGCAGATTGAATAATTGCTTGGAGTAAGGCGTTAGTTTCTCGAAGTTCAGCTTCTCTAATTTTGCGTTCGGTAATATCTTCAGCCAAACCGACGACACGTTGAACTTTATAAGCGTCATCTCGAACATAAAAACTTCTGGTACAAATCCAACGAATCTCTCCATCACGTCGGATGATTCGATATTCGTGTTTGAAACCTTCAATGTTGAAACTTCTGTTGACATCCTGCAAAACAGTGTCTTTGTCATCAGGATGGACAAGCTCAAACCAAGATGCAGGGTTTTGATATAGGCTCGAGCAGGATCTGCCCCAAATTTCTTCGTAAGCTGGACTGATATAAATCAGTTCGCTCAAGTCATGGTTATAGACAAAGAAAACTTCGCGGATATTTTCTGCTAGTTGACGAAACTTCTGTTCACTTTGACGCAGCTCATCTTCTATTTGTTGACGTTGAGCAATTTCGCTGCGTAAGTTAGCATTTGCCTGCTCTAAATCACTGGTACGCTGTATGACTCTTGCTTCCAACTCTTGATTGAGTTGACACAAATCTTCTTCTGCTTGCTTGCGTTCTGTAATATCTCGTCCTTCTAAAAGCAGCCAGACAACTTGCCCTGTGTTATCAACAATAGGCTTGAAGGAAAAATCAACAGTTCTCAAAACACATTGTCCGTTAGGTACTTTCACCTCACAGTAAGTACAATAACCAAGAGCTGCTTGGGCGATCGCTTTTCGTAATCCTCTGTGCGCTTCTGGGACAATCTGACAACAGAACAACTCCCAGAAGAATTTGCCAATCGCAGCATCGTGTTTCTTGCTAAAAAACTCTAAACATGCCTGGTTGAGTTCTAAAACTTTGCCATCTGGAGCTAATAACCCAATAAATTGAAAAGTCTGTTCAAAAATGGCACGGTATTTGCGTTCGCTTTGCTGTAATTGAACTGTGCGCTCTTGCACTTTAACTTCTAGCTGTGTATTGAGGTTTTGCAAGTTTTGGTAAAGTTCTGCCTGTTGAATTGCAATCCCCAGTTGCACAGAAAGTTGCTCTAGCAAATCTATTTCCCATGACTGCCATTGACGCGCAGCAGAACACTGGTGAGCCACCAGTAAACCCCAAACAGATTGCTCAGCTTCTTGGGGTTGAGTACTCGAAAAAATCGGGACAAACAAAATTGCCTTGACTTGAAACTGTTCTAGCATTTGAACATAGCAGTCAGACAATTTAGCTGCATATATATCATTAACCGCACCTGAGCGACGGTGATGATCGCTTGCTCTCATATTTTGAAAGCAGGTATCCTCAAATCTGGTATTGAGGCACGAGTTCCACCCAAGCAAAACAGATTCTGCAACAATTGTGCCGCTCATATCTGGAGGACACTGGTAGACAAGCACCCGATCCGCCTTGAGAAAGTTACGAATTTCATCGACTGCTGTATTGAGAACAATTTCTAAGCTCAAGGATTGACGAATCCGCAGAGCAATTGTCGCAATCAAACGTTGCTGCTCTTGCTGTTGTTCTAGCTGCTGCATGAGGCGCACCCGTTCCATAACCGTAGAACAGGAACGATTGAGAGCTTGACTTGTCAGCTTTCCCTTGACTAGATAATCCTGCGCGCCGCTTTTCATCGCCTGCACAGCAACGCTCTCATTTCCATATCCCGTCAGCATGACTATTGGCAACAAGTTTTTACCAGTAGAAAGCTTTAATTCTTCAATAAATTCTAGCCCTGTTGCATCTGGTAGCATGAAATCGAGCAGGATGAGATCTGGCATCGAATGCTGGCAACGCTCAATCGCTTCTGCTGCGGATTCAAATTCTACAATCTGACAACTGTATTGGCGATGATCTATGGTGCTGCGCTCTAAGTAGCGACGATATGCCGTGCGGTCTTCTACACAATCATCGATAATAAAAATTGTGCGTTGGCTCTCCTTCATTACTGTGTAGAATTGGGAAGAATAGCTGTTTTAAACCAGTAATCTAAAAAAATTCGGACGGTTTTTCTTAAGGCTTCCACACCAATCGGTTTAAGCATATAGCAATTCACACCATATTGGTAACAACTTTTAATATCTTTTGGGCTAGAGGAAGTGGTAAATACTACAATAGGAATACTTTTGAGTGCCTCATCCTGCTTGACCTGTTCAATCACCTCTCGTCCATCAGTTCCAGGCAGATTTAGGTCTATCAAAATGATGGCTGGACGAGGAGACGTGGCTGGATCGGCGTACTCCCCTTGGTGGTAGAGATAGTCTAAGGCATCATCGCCATCGCAGGTACGGTACACTGGGTTGAAAAAAGCAGCTTCCCCCAGCATCCGGCTAAATGCTGCAAAATCCTCGTCGCTGTCTTCCACTAATAAGATGGCTTTGTTGATATTTTGGGTATTGAGAACTGACTGAAGTAATGAGTCTTGCATATCTGTTTAACGTGGTAAGGTGAAATAGAAAGTACTGCCCTGACCGTAAGTAGACTCGACCCAGATTTTACCATCGTGTCGTTCGATGATTTTCTTCACAATGGTCAAACCCGCACCCGTACCACCGCCGTACTTGCCAGGAGCATGCAGTCGCTTAAAAATCCGAAAGATGGTTTCCAAATGTTTTTTACGAATGCCAATACCATTATCCCGGACGGAAAATGTCCAAAAAGGACTCGGAACCTCGGGTTGGTTTTGGGATTCTAAACATTCTACTTCTACCCATTTTTCATGGCTGTCATTATATTTGAAGCCATTGCCAATTAAATTTGTTAAGACTTCCTCAAGTAAAACGCGATCGCCCCGAATTGTTGGCAAAGGTTTGGGAATCCTGATATTAATATTGGCATCTCCTAAACTCATACGAAAGACTTCAGCAACATTCTTCACCAACTCGTTAAAGTCTATCACCTGCATATTTAATTCCTGTCGTCCCAATCGGGAAAAATGCAGCAAGGAATTAATGATATCCTCCATGCGCTTTGTCAAGCGCACTAAAGTTTCTAACTTCGAGATTCCTTCTCCATCCAGAACATTGGCATAGTCTTCTAGCAAAAATGTTGAGTAGTTGTGAATGCCCCGTAATGGCTCTTTCAAATCATGAGAAGCAATGTAAGAAAAAGCATCTAATTCGTTATTGCTGCGTTGTAACTCCAAATTGATAGCAGCCAGTTCATCAGCTTTGCGAAGAACAATCCCGACAATCGCACTTCTCAGTTCCATTGCTCCATCTATTTCGTACTGCTCCCAAGGTGAGGATGTACCGGATACAGTTTCTTTCCACAACTTAAACGATTGACGCGGGAAGATCGTTAAACTACCATCGGGTTCTATTTTTGTGGGCTTTTGAGGATTTCCTGCCCAACTCACCTGTTGCAATCTTTCTGGACGGAACCACAATACATAATTGTTGCTAATTCTGGTGATTGAAAGAGCTAACAAACCACTTGCGACTTCTTTAAACTCCATCGCTGGAGGGTATTGCTGAGGTAAAGAATCGGTGACAAAAAGGTAGTTGTGAAATTTGTCCTTTAACCAGGCAATTAAGTCATGAATCTCTGATTCTTTCGGTGTTTTACCAATCAGCATCAAATGACCATCAAGGCATACTGCCACACCTTCAGCGTTGACTAGTTTGAGCAAAGTTGCTCTGTCTTGCACTAAAGCATCAGTTAAATCTTGCGCTCGGGCTACTGTATCTATAAATTTTGTTTGAATCGACTTTAACTGCAATTTGGAATCTAAATTTTCATTTTCTTCCTTAGAAACGAGTTCTAAAGACATCACCTTTCCTAAAAACTCACAAATTGTTCTGATTTCATAAGGAACAAATCGAGGAGTGTGATGATGGCAAGCAATTAAGCCCCATAGTTTATTGTTCTTTATAAGTGAAATTGACATCGAAGCTTGAGCTCCCATGTTTTTCAGATATTCAATGTGAATCGGAGAAACGCTCCTCAACACACTGAAAGTTAAATCGAGGGGAGGTAGGGGAGATGAGGGGGATGAGGAGGATGAGGAGGATGAGGGAGGTGGAAGGGAGATAATTGCTACAGGTTGATAGTTGACATCGGGAATCAAGCGCAGTGGATTGACAATATACAGATGTCTTGCTTGTTTGGGAATGTCAGTATCTGGGTAGTGTAAACCTAGGTAAGGCTCTAATTCCTCTAATTTATCTTCGGCAATCACCTCACCTGAACCAGTAGTATCGAACCGGTAAACCATGACTCGGTCGAACCCTGTGATTTTTCTTACTTCTGTCACAATAATCGCACTTAATTCACTCAAGTTTGAAACTTGTTGGAGTTTAGTAAGTGTGCCGCGTGTCAGAGTGTAAAAGTTGACAAAACTGCTGACTGTTTCAAGATTACAGGGTTCTAGTTCTAGTATGAGATAGTTCTGCGGCGAACGGTGAATAACGCCATTAAATTCAGTCGATTTCCCTTGAGCGCGAACCAAAAGTTTCAGGGGATTGAGATGTTCAAAATCTCCCTGAAGACAGCCAGCAATAGCAGTGAGATGATCTGGTTCAAGGAGAATAGATAAGTGCTGTCCTAATAAGTTTTCAGGTGGAATACCCAGTAAAGCTCGTGTATTATTGCTGATTTGAAGTATTGCCAAATCAGGTTCCGATAAAACCAAGAGAATACCGTGAGGTTGGATAGAGCCAGGAATGTGAATCGGCTCGCGATCGCAATTTGTCAAATTAACATTATCAGCAGTTATCACATCTTGTAAATTCATGGATACGCTTTGTGTAGAGAGCATGGGTATTTGGTTAAATGCACCTATAGCAATCCTATCGGATTTTTTTTAAAGGCTTTGATTGAATTAACCAATCCAAACCCCGAGGGTCCACAGTTGGATAAAAGAGAGTTTTACGAATGATTTAGGACTGTTATAATAACAATTATTTTTAAATATATTAAATAGAAAATTTTTACGTACTTTAAACTTTTTTTATAGCTAAATTCTCAAAAAATTATCACTCTTAAGTTATAAATACTCCATTTTTTTGATTAATAATGAAGAAATTTTTCTTCATTATCATATTAAAATTGTTATTTTTTACACCATGTAAACCTTAGATATACCTGCGTTGCCAACACTTGTTACTCATAAGTGTTGTAGTGATATTTTTAACGACTAGCAAATACATGTAGCGGTTCTCATCCGCATGAAGTACAGGTTTATCTGCCTGCAATGCTTTGTGCGTCTGCGGTTCCTTAATTCTTTAATGTATTGCACCCAATTTAAAACCGCTATAATATAACTTAAAAAAGTTGTAGCTATTTGTCAATAGTTAGTAGACTAAGTTTATTTGTTATTAAAGACAACTAAGAAATTCACAATTAAAAATTCAAAATCTTCTTTTTCCACCAAAAATGCGGCAAGGGTGCCCACACCGTCCCTAACGGGCGGTGTGGGGGGAATTGCCGCCAACTATAAAACCGCGAAGCCATCGGCTTTATGAATGACTTGCAAATATTTAGGATGAACGTCAAAACTCTTGCCTCCTGTTGTTAACTTGAAACTTGGTTTGAATCTAATCGCAACCCGTCCAATATAAATTCCAGCATATTTACCAGCTGGGATATTAGCTTTCAGGATGTCACCAGTTCCAAAGCCCATGAAAAATTTAGCTCGTTGTGCATGACGAATCGGAAAGCCATAACGGTCAGTACCACAACGCTGTCTTCTGCCGTGTCCAATGGAGACGACCAAAAGTGGTTTAATGGGTTTGATTAATAATTGTTGAGGTGTGCTAGTACCAACACAAGCAGCGTCAGCCCAATGAGATTTTTCGATCCCTTTCGTCTTGCGGTTGAACTTAGTTAAACCGCCGCTACCTGTCTCTATTGGTAGCCCGGTTTGCTGCAACCTCCGAAACAATTCCCATCGAGTAGCATTAACCGCTGCTGCGTGTTTTAGCGGTGTTTTGGCTTGGGCTAAAATGCGTTTAAGCAAGTCAGGCTTACCTGTTATAAATTGCTCAATTAGTTGATTCCCTTTACCTTGATTGCAAGGGCGGCAAGCTAATGTTAAATTGCTAACACGATTTGTACCACCGCGACTTTTGGCAACAATATGCTCGACTTCTAGTGGCAGGTTGAGAGCATCGCAATAAACGCATTTTCTTCCCCATTTAGCAAGCAAATATTCCTTGACTTCAAAACCAAATAGCTCACCTCGCTGATAATCAATCCCAGAAATCTCTGGGTTGACTAACGCGCTTGTATCAAACCGAACTAACTCTTGTGAAATGGCGATAACTGGGCAGAACTTTCTAATTCGTTGCACCCAAGTCATAATATTAGCAATTCGACTTTCAAGACTTGGTGGCAGCCATCCCTTTTTACGAGTGCGGTTGAGAAATCGTGGTTGACGGTAACGGGTTTTTCGGTTACGTCTACCTCTTCTTAATACCCGACGAGACAACAGTGCGTCTCGGATTACTTGCCCTCTATGAGTGACTTCAATTGCTGTAGTAACGCGACCTATTGGTTCTTGTACAACAGCAATCCCTGTGGTCTTGCTTCCAGGGTCAATCTTGATTCGATGCGGATGAACTACAGAATTTTCAATCGTTCTATCCTTCAACACAATCGTAAAAGGATAGCGTCGAAATACTGCCGCTCTATCTGCCTTGAGTAGTTCTCTTGCCCTTGCTGGATGGCAAGGGTCAAGCGGCTTCAAATTTTGGTCTAATACGAAAACGTACATTACTGTTGCCTCTTCCCCGAAGGGAGTAAAGTTTGCCTCGACAATGTATAGCGGTCGGTGAGGCAGCGCGCAGAACGGGGGTTCCCCCCAGGAGCGACTGCCGAACCCCGAAGGGGTACTATTCAAGCACCACTGGTTTAACCCTTTAAACCTGTTTAACTGCTTGATTCTAGAGCTTGAGGCTGGCACGCACCTCAAAGTAGGTCTTTAACTCTTGCCGCTAACGTAGCCTTTAAAGGCTGAGTCTGGTCAACTAGGACTCTTTCAAGCCCACGCCATACCCGGAACGGGTTGGCGCTGGGTTGTTGACAGCGATACAGTTGATAGGGAACACCAACGCGGTAGTGCTGCAAGGAATCTATGGTGCAAGTCATTTGCTGCGAAAGTGTGATCTGCTGTGGATAGTCTTTGCGTTTTCTACCTGGACCAATAAGCCATAAATTAAGCTTACTTGCAGCTGGTGTAGGAAGTTCGGAAAGTTTTTGCAAGACAGGAGCAAAGTCTGGTGCTTGCTTGAAGAAAGCAATGTCAGATGAGGGAGATGAGGGAAATGAGGGGGATGAGGGGGATGAGGGGGATGAGAGAGATGAGGGGGATGAGGGGGATGAGGGAGATAAGGGGGATGAGGGAGATGAGGGGAATGAGGGAGATGAAGAGATTAATTTGTCTTTCCCTACTTCCCGAAGTGGTTCCAGTGCTAAAGCGAAACTTAACCCTAACGCCACATCTTGGTAATCTCTGTATCCCACCACCATCATAAGGGGGAGTGAGGGATTTTGATTCATATTTTGCGCGACTTTCTCAGGTTGAAAGGGTTTTTGGAACACTAAGTTGGAAACAACGAAAACACAACTGAGAATGCCGACAAGGAAAAGAATGAAGAATGAGGATTGAAGATTGAAGATGGAATTTTTTATTCTTTTTTCTTTCTTGTTTATTTGAGCAAAACTCGCAGCAAGGAGGGCACAAAAGCTGGGATAATAAACAAAGTGATAACGGGGAATAGGAGTAATATCTTTGCCTAAGAAATAGGCAATGGCAAAAAATTCTAACAATACCCAAATCGAGAAACTTAAGAGAGTAAGTGTCGCTAAATGCGTTGATTGTGCATACCATAGCTGTCTTAACCCTTTGAAAGCTTGCCAACCCACCCATACACCAAACAAAAGCATTAATAACCCAGATATGACTGCAATTGCCAAAGGCTGATTTTCTACAGGAAGAGAAATCAGCATCAGCAGCCAACTAATGAGAGTTTGATAGAGTGGAGAAATGTTTTGCGGAGGGTCCAGCCAAGCGGTTTCAGAACGGTTATAGTTATTAAAGACAACTGGTAGCCAAGGCAAAAAGCTAATTGCAACAACACTTACACATAGAATCAGTGCTAGCCAAATTTGGCGTTTGTTAATGATATTTGCCCTGCGCCAACAGATCAGCACCAGTAGCGTAGCAATTTGGGCAATCAAGGCAAGAATACAAAAGTAATGGACATAAAGACTGATACTATTAATGATTGCCCATCCCAGCAAAACCCAAAGTCTAACTTTCTGGCGCTTTTCGATATCCTTGACAACTTGCACCAGCCCCAGTAAAGATAAAGCGATCAGGAGCATGGGTAATGTGTAGTGTCGTGCTTCTTGGGAAAGGTAAACAGCTAGGGGAGAAACAGCCATAAAAGCTGCTGCAATTATCCCCGCAGAGCGAGAGAAGGCAATACGATTAACATAGTAAATTGCTACAATTGCCGCAATACCAAAAAACACTGCTGGCGATCGCAATTTTGCAATCCACTCACTTCCCAAAGGACTCAACCAGTTCAACCAACTGTACATCCCGCAAAAAAACAGCGGCGGATGAGTAGACTGGGTTGCAAGGTTTTTGGCAATTTGAGAACAACTCACTCCTGGTTGGATAGTAAAAATCTCTGGTACACGTTCCAGGGGTAGTACGACATCCAAAGGCAAATCGTTGTAGCTTTTGCCCAAGCTGAAAATGGCAGTAATCACCTCATCCATCCACAGAGGTTTGAGATCCAAATTCCAAAAACGCAAGATTGCACCCAGGGCGATCGCCCCAGCTAAAGCGAGATAATGTAGATACAGTTTGCGATTTGCCATTCCTTTCAATGGTTAGTCGTTAGTGGTTAGTAGAACAACTAACAATTCCTAGTCCAAAATTGCAACGGCAGATGAAGGCAGATAAATATCTGAACATTATCCACGTACATCCTTTGTCCATCTGCCGTTCAAAATTTAAAATCTTATTAAATAAGACGCTAATTTGATAAATCAGTGCCTCAAGAATCTCAATCGATAGAAGTATCTTCATTGTCTGTGTCTTCACTGCGAGAGACAGGCATAGCAAGTATCCGTGATAGCCTGCGTCTCGGACAGCAGCATATGGCTAACTGGGACTGTGGATCACTGGCTGTTTCAGCGGTTCCCGGTGCTGGCAAATCTACAGGAATGGCAGCAGCAGCGGCAATTGCGATCGCCCGTCAGTATGATCAATCTTCTGCATTACGTCGCAATAGCCGTCGTCAACTGATTGTTGTTACCTTTACTCGCTCAGCTGTTGCCAATATTAAAGTTAAAATCCGCGAATACTTAAAAAAATTATCTTTACCTCAGACTGGCTTTACTGTACACACGCTACATGGTCTTGCCTTAAATATAGCCAACCGCTATCCGGATTTATCAGGTTTACAGTTAGAAAATGTTACATTAATTACCCCCAACCAAAGTCACCGATTCATCCGGACTGCTGTAGAACAATGGATTAACACCCATCCAGGGCGTTATTCTCGGTTATTAGAAGGTATTCAATTTGACGGAGAAGAAACAGAAAGACTGCGGCGTCAGTCGGTGTTACGTACAGAAGTCTTGCCAGAACTGGCGACTACAGTCATTCATGAGGCAAAAAGTTCTGGTCTATTCCCCCAAGATTTGCGTGAATTCAGCAAGCAAATCACAGACGAATATGAAATTTTAAGCATCGCGGCTGGGTTGTACGAGCAATATCAAAGTTTAATGCGATCGCGTGACTTTATCGACTACGATGACATGATTTTAGCCGCCCTGCGCGTTTTGGAGAACGAAAACGCCCGGAGAATCGAGCAAAATCAAGTTTTCGCCGTCTTTGAAGACGAAGCACAAGATTCTAGCCCACTGCAAACGCGACTCTTAACAATTCTCGCCACTGACGCCCACAACCCCAACCAACCGCCAAATATGATTCGCGTTGGTGATCCCAACCAAGCGATTAACTCCACCTTCACCCCAGCCGATCCAATTTATTTTCGGCAATTCTGCAAAGAGTGTGACGCCCAAGGGCGACTGGTGACAATGGATCAAGCTGGTCGCAGTACCAAAATTATTATCGACGCCGCCAACTTTGCCTTGGAATGGGTGAATAGCCTTTATGTGAAAACAGGACAACAAGGACAAGCAGGACAAGGGAGAATTTCTACCTCATCTCCCTCATCCCCCTCATCTTCCTCATCTTCCTCATCCCCCCCATCTCCTCACCTCCCCATCTCCCCATCACCATTTCGTTTTCAAAGAATTCGCCCTGTTGAATTCAATCACCGTCAAAATGATGTCAATCCGCAAGCTGTGGGACGGGGACTGGAACTGTACACGCCTCGTGATATTCATCACACAGTCGAGTTATTGTCCGAGAGGGTTGTAGAGTTATTTTCTCAGGACGCGGACAAAATTAGTGCAGCTATTTTGGTGCGGGAGAACCGTCAAGGACGGTGGTTAGCAGAGGCGTTGACCTCAGTGTGTAAAAAGCATGAAATTCCAATTTATGATGTTGGGGAACGCGATCGCCATTCTCATGTCCCGGAAGAGATTTTGGCAGTTTTGCAATTTTGCGATCGCCCTCATTCTCCCGACTACCTCAAAGGGACATTACAAGTCCTTGTACATCGGCGATTGATTGAAACGCAAGACCTCAACGCCCTTGCAACTTTGCCCGAAGAATTTTTGTATCCAGGTCCTTTGGCTGCACCTCAGCCACAGCCCGTGCAAAAAGCTGCTCGCCTGTGTCGGAGTTTACTTCGCGCTCGTTTAGAACTGCCCCTGTACCAGTTAATTTCATTCATCGCCCTAACACTTAATTACGAGCAAGCAGAACTAGCAACAGCCGACAAATTAGCAGAACGGGTGAATCAGCAAATAGCTGGCAATACTTCGATGGGGGCGATGCTGAATGTATTAAGTGAAATCGTCAGTTCCGAACGGTTTGAACCTGTGGAAACAGAAGACTTAGAAGCACGATACACCCGTTCCGGTCAACTCACAATTATCACCATGCATAAAGCAAAAGGGCTGGATTGGGACTACGTTTTCATACCCTTTCTGCATGAAAACTTAATTCCTGGCAGATTTTGGGTTCCTCCCCAAAGCCAGTTTTTAGGTGACTTTACTTTATCAGAAGTTGCCCGCGCCCAAATTCGTGCTGCTCTCCACGCGAAATCTACCTTACCTAGTGTCACCGCAGCTTGGGAACAGGCAAAACACCTAAAAACAGCAGAAGAGTATCGCTTACTCTACGTTGCCATGACAAGGGCAAAGCGCCTGTTATGGATGTCTGCGGCTTCTAAAGCTCCATTTACCTGGAGTAAACCAGAGAATTTACAAGAGCAAACCCCTTGTCCGGTATTTCCTGCACTCAAACGCCAGTTTCCCCAATGCATAGTCACAATGGCAACAAATCTCGGAGGAGACACAAAGAAAAGCGGCACATAATCCGAAACTTTGGGACTTGAGTTTGAAGTCTCTAGTTGTATAGAAAAATCAAAACTTGCGCTAAGGGCATAGCTCCTAGCGGCAATTTAACTTATTTAATCTTAAGGGTGTTCTATGAAAGACATAAACAAACTATATCCTGCACTTAACCAAACACTCAAGTCCTCTAAGGATGTTTTGTTAACCCTAGCCTTAACGAGCCTGCTATACAATGGACTCGGACTTGGTGCCAACAATTCTACTGCTGCTTTTGCTAGCGATGAACAGATACAGAGCAGCTACAGTAGCGTTGAAATATCCCAAAACACAGACCAGTTTTCCAGCTACAGCCGCATTCAAATATCTCAAAACACAAACCAGATCTCAAACGAACTGCCAAAACGGATAGCAAATGCTATTTTACGTGATGCTTCCAAACGTTCCGGCGTAGCAATCCGTGAGTTGGAAATTGCTCAAGCCACTCCAAAAACCTTTGGAAATCCTTGCGAATTCAAATTTGGAGAAGTTTGCACCAGGGAATACAAGCCGATTAAAGGTTGGGAAGTCGTTGTTGGGGTGCGAGACGATTCTTGGACTTACCACGTCAACAAATCCGGCTCACAAATCGTTGTAGATCCCAAAATCAGCAGCACGAAAGGTTAACCTTTACTCAGGTTTATTTTCCCCAGATTGATCATGTCTTGCCTTTTCCATAACCGTTTGGATATACTCTGCCTTGCCATCAGTATAAGCCTCCCGGTCTATGCGAAAACGCGCCGCCAAATCCCGTTTTAAAGCTTGATAACGTTGCGCCTCCTCAGGATGCGTTCTTAAGTAGTCGCGGAATAACTTTCGCTGCCAAAATTCCCCGTACACCTCAACCACATGGACGTGATGAGTACGCTGTTTCCCGTATGGCGGCATTCCTTTGACAAAAAACATCCGTCCAGGACGAGGGTTTTCACGCCAATACACGTACCCTAACGCCTCTAACACAGGAATAGCGCGTTTACCCTCCTCCAAAGACCGCACTCCCACCATAATATCAATTACTGGTTTTGCCGCCAGTCCTGGCACTGCTGTACTACCGATATGCTCAATAGCAACAATGAAATCACCTATCGCCTGACGAATACGTTCTGCCTCCTGGGCGAACAAACTAGCCCAACGCGGGTCATAATTAACAATCTCTACCTCATCCATACATAAAGTTCCTGTTTATCAAAACTCATCTCTTGTTCTTTATCTTTCTTCGCGCTCTTTGCGTCTTGGCGGTTCGTTTCCAAATTCTTAGTTTATAATTATAGATTGTGTCGAATTAAAGCCAGCACATGCCTAAACTCAAAACCCGTAAAGCAGCGGCAAAGAGATTCCGTGCCACAGGTACCGGCAAAATCGTACGTCGCAAAGCTTTTAAAAACCACCTGCTACAGCACAAATCTTCCAATAAGAAACGTAACCTGTCGAAAATGGCAGTTGTCAACGAGCGCGATGAAGAAAACGTGCGCCTCATGCTCCCCTATTTGTAATTTGTTAAGGAACTAAGACGATATGACACGGGTAAAACGCGGTAATGTTGCTCGCAAACGCCGCAAAAAAATTCTCAAAATAGCGAAAGGTTTTCGCGGTTCCCACTCAACTCTGTTTAGAACCGCCAATCAAAGAGTGATGAAGGCGCTGCGGAACGCCTATCGCGATCGCAAAAAACGCAAACGCGATTTCCGCCGCCTGTGGATCACCCGCATTAACGCTGCTGCACGCCTACATGGCTTGAGTTACAGCCAGTTGATTGGGAATCTCAAAAAAGCCGACATCCAACTCAACCGCAAAATGTTGGCTCAATTGGCAGTTCTCGATCCAGCAAGCTTCAGCAAAGTCGCTGAATTAGCAAGCCAAGCCAAAGGATAAAGGTGGCAACGGATGGATAACGGATGTAACAGATGGAAAGCAGCTTGTCGGTTACATCTGCTGATATCCGCTGCCATTTTTTTCCTTTTGATTTCCTATGTGATAGCAGATACACAATTATCAGCATCTGCCGCAGAAATGCCCGAAATTCAGCGGCGGGGCTATTTAAATGTTGCCGTCAAAGATAACTTGCGTCCACTAGGATTTAGAGATGCAAGCGGCAATTTGCAAGGCTTGGAAATCGACTTAGCAAAGGCATTGGCAGCTGATTTAGTAGGTAAAGCAGATGCTGTGAAATTGCAACCGGTGGCAAATCGCGATCGCCTATCCGTAGTCTTAGATAATAAAGTGGATATGGCGATCGCCAGAGTCACAGCAACCTCCTCACGCTCTCGCTTGGTAAGTTTCAGTGTTCCTTACTACTTTGATGGCGCTGTTTTAGTCACAAAAGATACTTCTTTGCAACGGCTGAGCGATTTGGCAAAACGGAAAATTGCCGTCCTCAAAAATTCCAGCACCATTGCCAACGTGCGTTATTATTTACCAAATGCCGAGTTAGTGGGAGTAGATTCTTATCAAGAAGCCTTTGCGCTCTTAGAAAACAATGCTGCAAATGCTTTTGCCGCAGATACTAGCGTTCTTAGCGGTTGGGTGCAACAATATCCCCAGTATCGTCTACTGCCAACCAAGCTATCAACAGAACCATTATCTGTGGTAATGCCCAAGGGATTACAGTACGATGAATTACGAAGGCGGGTAAACGAAGCCATTGCCCGTTATATTAATTCTGGTTGGCTCCAGCAACGCGCTACATATTGGGGATTACCCTGAATTAGGGAAGTATAAATTATGCATGAAAAATTATCAATCAAAATATAAATTAAAATTTTTATCAGCCATAATTTTCACTGTTCCCTGTAAGTTGATAATAGAAAAAGAAGAAACTTTAAATAAAGACAATGGATAACAATCTAGCGATTATTTATCTGTCAATTTTTGTGGGTCTGCTCTTAATTGCGAGTGTCAGCGTTTTTCGCCAGGTGTTCAAAAGTCGTAAGCTGGAAAGCACCATGTCACGCTTACGAAACAAGCTGACTAAAGAAAAAGGGACATCTCAAGAATATTACGAGTTAGCCAGTATTTATTCTGAGAAAAAACTATTTTCCCAGGCAATAACCTTCTTTCAAAAAGCAATCAAAGCCGCCGAAGAAGAAGGAGAAGAAAATGTAGCATATATATATAATGGGCTGGGCTACGCCTACTTCGCACAAGAACAGTATGACTTAGCGATTCGTCATTATAAAGAAGCCGTCAAATCTAAACCCGACTATGTGACAGGGCTGAACAATCTCGGTCATGCATACGAGCGGAAAAAATTAACTGCTCAAGCTCTGCAAGCTTATGAAGAAGCACTGAAACTTCAGCCAGATAATACCACGGCAAAACGCCGTTCTGAATCTTTGCGTCGCTTAGTATCTGCATGATTTACGAGTATTTCTCGTTCCTGCGCTTTGCCTAAGAATACCTTGGGGAGGTTTTACCTCTCCAATTTTTATAATGGTCAGACAAATTACTTGTGAAGTCGCAGCTTTTTTTCAGGTTGACATATGTCAGAATCCTTCTCAAAAGATACCCCTGATTTGCTCTCTGTGGCTCAGACAGCCAAGTTACTCGGTGTTACCCGTCAACGAGTGCATGACTTGATTAAGAATAAACAGATTGTAGCTTGTAAACTTGGACGTTACTACTACGTAGAAGCTTCAGAAATCAAGAGATACAAGAATCAACCAACCGGGAAACCTTATCAACCCCGTACTACAGGTTCTCAGAAAAACTCTATTGACATATGTCAATAGAGTTTATAGAATTACACTATAAAAAATGTGCTAAAAATAACATCAATGCTACCCTTTCAACTTATTTCGCCCTCGATTGCTAATCAGCAGAGGTTGCGGCAGATTTATATCAGCAACTATGGCATTCTTTATCAAGGTGACTGCCTAAAGCTTTTATCGGTCTTGCCTGATGCGTCTGTAGATCTTGTATTTGCTGATCCACCCTTCAACATTGGTAAGCAATATGGTGAAGGCGTAAGTGATCGGATGGAAGCAGAGAAATACCTTATCTGGTCTCAGGAATGGCTTAGTGAGAGTATTCGGGTACTTAAGTCGGGTGGAAGTTTATTTGTCTTCAACCTACCAAAGTGGTGTATAGAGTATGGTGCTTATTTAAACCGACAGGGGATGCTGTTTCGTCACTGGATAGCTTGCAGAATGCCTAAAGCTTTTCCAAGAGGTCGAAAAATGTCACCTGCACACTATGGATTGCTTTACTACACGAAAGGAGAACCAACGGTTTTCAACAAGATTTATACACCTATTCAAGTTTGTCGGCATTGCGGTGGCGAAATTCGTGATTATGGTGGACATCGCAAAAAATTGAATGAAAAAGGAATTAACTTAATGGATGTTTGGGATGGTCCAGAAGACGTTTGGGAAGATGCTTCAGCCGCAGATAGCGATGAGGTGTTATGGACATTAGCTGAGGAAATGTGGACTGATATTCCACCAGTTCGACATCGTTGCCACAAGAAACGAATTCCTAATGAGCTTGCTCCCATTATGCTAGAGCGCATTATTGCGATGGCATCTAATCCAGGACACCTTGTGGTTGATCCATTCGGGGGAGCTGGAACTACGTTTTATGCGGCAGAAAAACTACAGCGTTACTGGATTGGTTCAGAGATTGGTGATACTGAGCCAGCACTGGAACGGCTTACCAACCTAGCTAATGGACATATGGAACACTGGGAATCAGCCAGAGGAAAGAAGAAATCAAAGCCTCAGCCTAACAAATTGGATGCTTCTCAACTCTCCCTTCCCTTCTCAACTCAGTAGTCACTTTGAGACTAACTAATCCTAGACCAGGGCGCGACCATCTGTTCCTTTTGTGATTCTCGGCACGCTAGTATCTACCTGATCGTGTTCAATTACAAATATTGCAAGGAAACCCTCTTGTATTCTGACTGCCCGCCAAACATCAAAATATGGCTCTAGCTCTTCGTAGTTTCCAATACGATCAGTTAGGTAAGGATACAGCTTTCTGCTAGGAAGCACTAAAGCAGCACCGAGAAAGACACCACGTAATAATCCGAGAACTAACTTATTAACTGCTCGGTGGCTTGAAGAGATGTTGCCAGTCTCCCACTCAAGTGCAAAGAGATAGTCATCTATCACTTTTGTTGCATCTACTTTTCCTGGTGACTTGGTGGCATACCTTATTGGAGTTTCTAACCTCCACCCAAATTGGTCTCTTAGAGTAGTCATGCAAGCTTCTTTGATCGGCTTGACACCGTTTCCATGTTTTGTTGGGTTAATTGTGAAGCTTGATGTTCCGGGAGGATACACAATTAAAGAAATTGCACTGCGAATTTCTGACCGAATTATAGACCAATCGCTAGACTCCTCAAAACTTCCAATACTAATCAAGGAAACTTCTTGAACAATCTTCATAAATTTGATTACTCCTCATCATAAGTAATTGTTGATTGAGATTCTTACTACTCAATGCCCTTTCAATTCAACAGGAGTGGCAGCGACAGACGTCATGGATGAAGCGAGCGCACAAAGCGCATTAAAGGTAATCACGCTCTTAAACTGACCACTCGCTTCTTGTGGCTAGCAAAGTGTTAGTTGGTGCGTTTGGTTTGCTAAAATGACGCACAAAGACTTGATGGTAGAGCAAGCAAGTCTTTGGCGATTGTTGGTTGAAAGAATTTTCAAGATGGCATCGCAAAAATCATAACTGATTTGCCAAAACATTAAGATTCGTATCACTTAGACAACACAGATGTTGTTTCAGTCAAAAGCTCAATTCCAAACCCTAAGCAGGTTTCAGCCATAGCACCTCTATTTGAACTTTCTTAACCCTCGCTTCTTCCAAGCTGCAAGTTCTGAGAAAATCAGAAACGATTTAAAAAACAAGCACTCATTAATCCACCTCTCATCGGACACATTTTGTTTCACAAAAAGGGAGAACACAAACATGAAATTGGCTTACTGGATGTATGCAGGTCCCGCCCATATTGGCACTTTGCGGGTTGCTAGTTCCTTTAAAAATGTTCATGCTATTATGCACGCGCCCTTGGGTGATGACTACTTCAACGTCATGCGTTCCATGCTAGAACGCGAGAGGAACTTCACCCCGGTGACAACCAGTGTCGTTGACCGCAACGTTTTAGCACGTGGCTCCCAAGAGAAGGTGGTCGACAACATCACCCGCAAAGACGCCGAGGAACGCCCAGACTTGATTGTGTTAACTCCCACCTGCACCTCGAGCATTCTCCAAGAAGACCTGCACAACTTTGTGGAGCGGGCGCAGCTGGAAGCGAAAGGAGACGTAATGCTAGCGGACGTGAACCACTACCGTTTCAACGAACTGCAAGCCGCCGATCGCACTCTGCAACAAATCGTCCAATACTACATCGAGAAAGCCCGCAAGAAGGGCGAACTGCCCGAAGGTAAAACCGAAAAGCCCTCCGTTAACATCATCGGTAGTTCCACCCTTGGTTTCCACAACCAGCACGACTGCACGGAACTGAAGCGGCTGATGGCTGATTTGGGAATTGAGGTGAATACCGTAATTCCCGAAGGTGCTTCGGTTCACCAGTTGAAGAACATGCCCAGAGCCTGGTTTAACTTGGTGCCTTACCGTGAACTCGGCTTAATGGCAGCTCGTTACCTGGAAGAACAATTTGGAACGCCCTACGTAGATATTACGCCGATGGGTGTTGTGGAAACTGCCCGCTGCATCCGTAAAATTCAGCAGGTGATTAACGGTCAAGGTGCGGATGCTGATTACGAAGAATACATCAACGAGCAAACCCTGTATGTCTCTCAGGCTGCTTGGTTCTCCCGTTCCATTGACTGTCAAAACTTGACCGGCAAAAAAGCTGTGGTGTTTGGTGACAACACTCATGCTGCTGCTATGACCAAGATTCTGGCACGGGAAATGGGGATTCACGTTGTTTGGGCTGGAACCTACTGTAAGTATGATGCAGACTGGTTCCGCGAACAGGTCAGCGAGTACTGCGATGAAGTGCTAATCACCGAAGATCATGGTGCAATTGGGGATGCGATCGCCCGCGTTGAACCTTCTGCTATCTTCGGTACCCAAATGGAACGCCACGTTGGTAAGCGCCTGGATATCCCCTGCGGTGTGATTGCTGCACCAATTCACATCCAGAACTTCCCCATTGGTTACAAGCCATTCATGGGTTACGAAGGGACAAATCAAATTGCGGATTTGGTTTACAATTCCTTCACCCTAGGAATGGAAGACCACCTCTTGGAAATCTTCGGCGGACACGACACCAAGGAAGTGATTACCAAGGGCATTTCTGCTGATTCTGATTTGGCGTGGGCGAAGGATGCTCAAGCAGAATTGAACAAGATTCCTGGCTTTGTGCGCGGTAAAGTCAAGCGCAACACCGAGAAATTTGCTCGCGAGCGGAATGTGAGTATCATCACAGTCGAAGTGATGTACGCTGCTAAGGAATCTGTGGGCGCGTAGTTTGTAGGCACGATTGTTTGTGTACAGGGAGTTGTCCTCACAAATTTCTCCCAGCACAAGCAAGAACCGTTTGAGTGTTAAAGATGAAATCTCTTGTAAAAGTCAAAATTGGAGAAAATTAAACCACAGATGGACACTAGTTAATTATCTGTGTCCATCTGTGTCCATCTGTGGTTCTAAATATCCTTAAATCATAACTTTTGCGAGAAGTCTATTGGAAAGGAACACTTCCGGGGTAGAAGGACGATGAACTCACAGGAACGTCACTCGAAGGTACAGGCACAGGAGCATCCGAGAGATTGGTCATGGCCGTTTTGGCCTGCTGTACCACTCTACCCCTACAACAAGCGGCGGACACTTCGCAGGGAAATAGTTCAGGATACTATCTGGACATTTGACCAGCTTCAAGGCATCCTCTACACCGTCGTGCCAATTCGTATGACCGTCGTCAAGCTCGCTGCGGGTGGTCTCCTGGTCTATGCACCCGTTGCTCCGACGACCGAGTGTATCCGCTTAGTGAACGAATTGGTGGCTGTTCACGGTGATGTTAAGTACATCATCCTGCCAACCAGTTCTGGTTTGGAGCATAAGGTCTTCGTTGGTCCTTTCGCCAGACGCTTTCCAAGCGCACAGGTTTTCGTCGCACCGCACCAGTGGAGTTTTCCATTCAACCTACCACTGAGTTGGCTTGGCTTTCCCCAAAAACGGACTCAGGTGTTACCAGAGGATAGCAAACAAGCTCCCTTTGCTGACGAGTTTGACTATGCAGTGCTGGACATCAACCTGGGACGGGGTTCTTTTGCAGAAGTTGCAATGTTTCACAAGCGATCGCGCACTTTACTTGTGACAGATTCTGTCCTATCCGTGCCAGAAGAACCACCGGCGATCGTCCAATTAGATCCATACCCCTTGCTGTTTCATGCCAGGGAGAATGCCGTGGAAGTCATCGAAGACAATGAAGCAAACCGTCGCAAGGGATGGCAACGCATCTCATTATTTGCAATTTACTTGCGTCCAAGTGTGTTGGAGACAGCTGGAGTAGGGCAGACGTTACGGGATGCTCTCAAAGCACCGAATAGGTCCCCAAAAGCATACTTTGGCTTATTTCCGTTTCGATGGAAAGAAAATTGGCACCAGTCATTTGATGCCCTACGAGGAAATGGGCGTCCATTTGTGGCACCGATTCTGCAAACCCTTATTCTTCCCCAGGCACCAACACAAGTGCTTAACTGGGCTGATAAGGTTGCAACTTGGGATTTTGGGCGGATTATTTCCTGTCATTTTGACTCACCAATTCAGACTAGTCCACATGAATTCCGGCAAGCATTTGCTTTCCTTGAGAAGAACTCGGGAACTGAGAATCTATCTAGAAGCTTAAACCAGCCCCTGCTTGAGGAAGATTTAAGATTCATCAGGGAACTTGAGGCAAATCTGATCCAGCGGGGTATCGCGACACCACCTAGAGAGAAGGTTTGAGGTGTCCGGGCGAAAATTGGTTCTTCAAGGGCAGATACCATCACATTATTTCAATATCTATCTAAAGATATATTTTTCTTATTTTTATCTGATGAGATTATAATCTCAAGTTTGCTATATTTCGTCAGTTTTCAGTTAACCTAATAGTACCGATTGAAAAGTGACTCACTATAAAATTTTCAACCATGACATCATGGTCTGCACCCATGAGTCTGTGATAGGTAATCATCTTTATTCTGGTAGGGTGCTAGGTTTGACTGAACCAGAGGATATTATTCAGCTGCACCCAGATTTAAAATCGCAATGGAATATTATTACCGAACATTATGGACGGATAGGTTTAAGCCATAGCAAAAATGTCATCTGGGACGTTTCGCTAAAAGTCTTGGAAGACTATCCTAACCATAACGTTTCCCTTTTTTTCTTCGGCAATACTACAAGCAAAGCCGATTGTGATGAAGATTGGTTTCGCCAGCTAGATTCCGACTGGTTGAACGCGGTTAAGTTTATGAACTGCAAGAACAACTTTATAAAGCTTGCACAAGAGATGGGAGTTAGCGTTCCTCTAACGTTTTGTTTTCAAAACAAGGCTGCTATCAAAGATTTATCTGAGTTTCCCTATCCGTGTTATTTCAAGCCTACCATTTCTGTTGATGGTGCCGGGATTAGCCGATGTGAAAACCAACAACAGCTTTCCAAAATTCTGAAAACGTTTCCCGATGAAATACCTTTGCAAATCCAGGAGGAAGTCACAGCTTCCTCCTTTTTAAATTTGCAATACTGTGTTGAAGCTTCAAAGCTTCAACGTCTCGCCGTAACTTCTCAAATACTTGATGGCTACGCCCATATAGGCAATCGCTATCCCAGTACGCATCAACCTTGGGAAACTGTTGAACCAATAGCCGAATGGATGGCGCAACGTGGAATGAAAGAGGTCTTTGCTTTTGATGTTGCTGTCGTGGAAGATGCAACACAAACGCGTTATCTGGCGATCGAGTGCAATCCACGCTTTAATGGCGCATCATATCCCACAGGTATTGCTAAGAAGCTCAATATGCTCAGCTGGAGCTGCGAAACCTTCAAGACGCAATATTCCTCACTCGAAAACCTTGATTTAAGTGAAATTGAGTTTAATCCTGAAAGCAATACGGGTGTTGTGCTGGTCAACTGGGGCACTATTCTGGTTGGAAAAATTAGTATCTTGCTTGCTGGAACTGTTCAAAAGCAGAATGAACTAAGAGCCTATTTGAAACAGCGATTTTGAGCGGGTGACATACTCCCTGTACTCTTTATGGGATAGGGCAGTGCGCTCCGCGCAATCGCTACTGGTATTTATCAGGACTTGATATTAGATGTTGCTTCGATTGGAAAACAATACGAGTCTCTTGCTGTGCCGATTTTAATAAAAATTTAAGCTCTTCTGGAGCACAAGCAATTATTGTCTTTATTGACTGTAATCACATCAAACACAGGGGCAGTGATGATAACTCGTAAAACTTTCACCGTGTTGACAATTTGTGCTTTGTCAGCGCTCACCATTCCGGATGCCCTTTTCCCACGTTTCGCAGAGGCTCAACTTGTGACGGATGCAAGTCATAACCAAACGGATTGTCGTAAATCAATCGTCGGTACATACTCCGTGAGAACGTTTCTTAATGGCGACTTTGTAGGACGTAGAGTGATAACGCTGACTGAAGACGGCAACTTTTTTGCCATTGACTCGAACCAAGGGGGGAATCAGGGCGTCCCCAGCGCCGCTCAGTCCTTCCCCAACAATCGTTTCACCAGTGGACAAGGCGTTTGGAAGTGTACTGAAAAGGGAGAAATTACCGCCACGGCACTCAACTTCAATTTTCCTTCTCCGGAAAGCGCACAGCCCGTCACGACTGGTCGAGCCGATTATCGTGCGACGTTTAATCCAAAGACTCACACAGTGCAAGGGACATTTGAAATTCGTACCTTCGACCTAAGCCAAAATCCCCTAGACGATAATGTTCCGGTGGGCGAGGGTGAACCGTTCAGGTTTACCTTCACTGGGGAACGCGTCACTATCCGGAACTAGCAACTAGCAGCACCCCATCAACTACATCAGTTTCTGCTGGCAAGTAGTGAAATTCCTTATCTGAGATCATGTGACATCCTCCCGACGCTGACCTTACGGTACAGCGCGGGCTTCCCAATCTTACGGTTGGGCATTCCTGGTTCTTCTGCCTCCCTTACGAGAGTCAGATTTCGCCTCTGACCTAGATGAAGTTTCCTCCACCCCCGGCAGACCGACTGCACAGGCAGTTTCCATTCCGCAGAGTCCCTGCGTACTAATAAGCTCAAGACCACGTTGTCGCACTACTTCAGCAGCAGCGTGATCTCTGTCTGTTTTATAGCCACAAAAGTAACATTCGTGTATTCGTTGCGATAAGTCTTTTTTTCCAGTTTCCTCCAAACACATTGGACAAGTCTGAGACGTGCCATTCGGATTAACCTTCGCAAAGAATACACCCTTTTTCCAGCACACAAATTCAAGGATATTCAAGAACTGTCCAAAAGCAGCGTCGAGAGTATGTTTACACAACATTCCTCGACTCATTGCTTTCAAATTCAAATCTTCAGCAAATATCATCCCTACTTGCTTGTCGGAACACAGATGGTGTGCCGTCTTGTAGTGGTAGTTTTTGCGTGAGAAGGCTATATTGTTGTGATGCTTGGCAACCTTAGAGCGAGCTTTCTCGTAATTTGCAGACCGTTTCGTCTTTCTAGATAATCGGCGTTGGAGCAATTTCAGCTTCCTTTGCTTGTCTACAAAGAACCTGGGTCTACCGATGAATTCTCGCTCAGACGTTGTCAAGAATTTATTAAGCCCTAGATCAATCCCCACCGCTCGACCATGTGGTTGAACAGTAGGGATTTTTACATCGGATTCAATTGTGATCACAGCTTCCCATCGTACTGCTTTACGGATGATTCTTAGCTGTTTAACAACAAATCCTTCTGGGATTGGTCGATGTAAGTTAATCCGTACCAATCCTAATTTAGGAATCTTAACCTGCCACCCAGTAATAGCATCGGGAGCTATCTGAGGAAACAAGATTGATTTGAGTTGCCCGTACTTTTTGAATCTTGGAAGGCCAAATCCTCGTTTTTGAAAGAATTCCCAAGCATCGTGAAGTCGCCTGATGTTGGTTTGCAATACTTGTGATGGAACTTCACCAAGCCTTGGATATTCTTTCTTTGCCTGAGGCAGGGCATTTTGTTGCCGATAGTATCCAGGAAATGGAGCATCGGCGGCAATGATATATTCTGACGACACAGAACAACGATCTACTGCACACTTGCGTGAATTAGACCAATCTTTGATTTCTCCCAGAGCATAGTTGTAACTACCACGACATATCTCTAGCCAGTCAAGAAGCTTAGCTTCTTGCTCAGCATCTGGATATAGTCGGTAGGTGTAGTTTAGAACTAGGCTCATGAATCAGGTTTTTATCAACGAAAACCATATTAACACGAAAACTCCAGATTCTAAATACCAATATTGGGGACATCGAGTCCCCAATATTGGCATGAGGGGTCCGTGTATCCCGACGCTGACCTTGCATGTACAGCGCGGGACTTACCGCCCCTCAAACTCCCCGTAAGTTAAACCTGTTGGCATAAGCTGAGGTGCAACTCTTGCCTTATGCCAAACTGCCTGGATCTCAAACTTTAAAAAACCATTGTCGCTGATACATTCCATAAGCAACTGCTACCAACACTAATACAGTGACAATCGCGAACAAAAAAGAACCATTCGCTGCCCCAGCCCAAGAGGCAAACAAATTTTGGTAAATCCAATTATAAGTGCTGGGAGCATTCTCCCCAGACCCAACTTTGGTTCTTACCAAGATTTTAATCAGCAGTACAGAAGCAACGAAAAGGGAGATGGCATTTAATCCCATCACTTCAAAGGGTTTACTCCAGCGCCGCACCCGTCGTACTTCAATCAGTTCATAACAAGCTGCAAGTAACAATAATGCCCAACCACTAACGAAAACTACATAAGAACTCGTCCACAGCTTTTTATTAATTGGGAACGTCCAGCCCCATGCCCAACCGATAATTAAGCAACCTATACCAAATAATACTAAACCTATGCTTGTACGAGATTTGACTGGCTGAGTGCGTATCCATTGTCCGGCAAAATAACCAGCCAGCACACTAACAACAGCGGGAATCGTGCTAAAAAGTCCCTCTGGATCTCCTAGATTATTAAAACCATCGCCTTTATAAAGATGTGCTTGAGGAATGATCAAGCGGTCTATGTAAGCACCTAAATTTCCCTCCCGCGTCAGCACTCCAACACCATAACCGGGAACTGGCACATACATCATTGCTAACCAGTAACCGATGAGTAATACCCCTGCTAGTATCCATTGTCCTTTACGAGGGAGGTTGAGAACTGCAACGGAAGCAAGTAGGTATGTCAGGCTGATGCGTTGCAACACTCCCATAAAACGGATAGTACTCAAATCAAAAGTCCAAGGACCTTTATTCCAAAAGCCATTGAGTAATAACCCCAAAGCAAATAAAATCGCGGCGCGGCGCAAGATACGCCAGTAAACAGGTGCTGTAGGTTTGTTGTTGTCGGTGTACTTTGACAATGAGAAAGTCATCGCCACACCGATAATAAATAAAAAGAAAGGAAAGACTAAATCAGTTGGTGTGCAGCCATGCCATTCTGCATGGAGTAGTGGAGGGTAAACATTAGGTTCAGCAATACTCGCCATGTTGACAAGAATCATGGCAGCAATAGTCATGCCGCGAAAAACATCAAGTGAAGTCAGACGACCCATAAATGGAATTTTGGAGCAAATACTCTAAAATGTAGAACTTAGATTTCTGGTTATAACAGCCACAAGTCCAAAATACAATAAAATCCCCTGCTAGCCATTGTGGTAGGGAGAATAATGATTAAAGAAATCGTTGCTTTTTACTCTATCATTGACATTGACGACATTCTAAAAGCTATGGAGTACAAAGCTCTCAAATCCGACCGACAAAGAAGGCTACACACCCTACTACTCGTACAGAATAATCGTGGAAGTTTTCTTTCAGGACGCTCTCTAAATCTGTGAGATTATCGTCAGTATTGCTAAAAATTCCTTTTGAATTGTAAGTTTTCATCAAAGTCTTTGCAAGAAGATTTTGTCTGACATCTTGACCCAAAATTGTTGTTCCAAAAATCACCCCGCGATGATTATTGACCAGGGGTTTCAAATTCCTAAAAACAACACTTTTGCTTAAGAGATTGCCAGGAAGACAATGGAGCAAGTAATTGAGAGCGATCGAGTCAAAACTTGCCGATTCAATCTGAATCGGTTCTAGTATATTAGCAATGTAAGTTTTAGGGCTGTAATGGCGCAGGCGTTTCGCTGTGGTCTGTATGCTGTTTGGGTTTAAATCCACAAGCGTAATAGACGGATTGTTGGTTGGAAATCTGCACTTATCCAAAAAATATCCTGTCCCTACACCTACATCCAAATGCTTTGCTGAAATATGCTCGTTATAGAAATCAAGTATCAGTCGCGAAGGACATTGCCAGATGAACGTATTCGAGAAACCTAACACATACAGGTCATAGATTGACAAAATTTGCTTGCTATAGATGGCAGCGCCTGCGGCTACTGCATTGTCATATGCTGTCTGTGGCTGGTCATAATCAGGTTTCATGTGCATACAGGCAATTAAGATAAATTTGTGAAGCAACACACAAGTTAAAATTTTCTTAACACAAATTGTGCATCAAGTACCCCACTCACCTGTAATTTTTTTCTTTTAAATCTATGCCAGTCAAAGTAGGAGACACAGCTCCCGATTTCACATTACCATCCCAGAATGGTACACCAGTAAGCCTCAATAATTTTCGTGGCAAACCAGTCATCCTGTATTTTTACCCCAAAGATGACACACCAGGGTGTACGGCTCAATCGTGTGCCTTTCGCGACCAATATGAGGTATTCAAAACAGCTGGTGCAGAAGTCATCGGTGTGAGTGGCGACTCACCCGAATCTCACCAAAAGTTTGCTGCCAAGTACCAGTTGCCTTTTACCCTTTTAAGCGATAAAGGCGACCAAGTGCGGAAGCAATACGGTGCAACCGCAGCTTTTGGTTTAATCCCTGGTCGTGTGACTTATGTCATTGACCCACAAGGGACTGTGCGATATGTCTTCGACTCAATGTTTAACTTTAAAGGTCACGTTGAGGAAGCACTCAAAACGTTGCAACAACTGCAAACAGCCTAAGTACAGCTAGTCAGAAATTCGTAGCGTTTTAGTTTGTAGTAAGCGCTTTAGCGCTTACTACGAACTTTTCGTTCTCAAAATTGATAGACTACTACATCCTATTCTGGAAAGACTTCTCCGGCATAGGAACATAACCATTAGCTGTCTTCCCGTTCTTGCCGTTCTTGCCGTTGGTATGAATATTACGGGGTTGAATCACACCATAACCGCCGTGATTACGTTCGTAAATGACATTGATTTCGCCAGTTTCAGCATTAAGGAACATATAAAAGTCGTGTCCCACCAATTGCAAATGTTCTAAAGCTTCTGCCATAGTCATCGGTGGCATGGCAAAATATTTGCAGCGGACAACTTCTTCAGGCAGTTCCGGAGTGCGATCGCCAATTAAATCTGTCACGACTGTCGGTTGGACAGTTCCTTCGATTGTCTCTTGGGCGTGTGTTTTCTTCTCTTGACGCCGTTCTTTGTATTTACGCAGCCGACGGGCTATTTTATCTGCCACCAAGTCTATGCTGGCGTATAGGTTCTCGCTACTCTCTTCCGCACGGATGACACTGCCATTGGCATAAATAGTGACTTCAGCCGCCTGCCTGGGATTAATTCGGGGATTACGCGCTACGCTTAGATGCACATCCACTTCATTTGTGATGTTTTGATAATGATTTACTGCTTTTTCAATCTTTTGATGCACGTAATCCCTAATTGCCTCGGTGATTTCAATATTTTTGCCGTGGATGACAAGCTTCATGTAAACTCTCCCGCTCAATGTATGTAAATTTGGTTTGGGATAAAAAGGAATTGCGGTAAGGTGTATCACTGCCGCCAGAACCAATCTTGAACAGATTTAGACTTACTGCCGGTACGACGCCTACCCTAAGCCCACCAAAACCGAGTTTTTGTGCGTTTACCCTGTATTTACCTACGACGAATCTCTGCTGTGATTCCAATTGGTTGAAAAGCAACTGGATGTCCACGCAGACATCGTAAGTTATCTCCTTGGTGGAGGCTTAATTGTTTTTCCTAAAAAACACAAGTCTTTTTGCACTTCTTAATCTTGTATTTTATGTCAACCATCGTTTAGGCGTCATCAGCCAGTACATCCGTTATTATTTTCTTGGCGTGACGGTTATTGCAGAGAATTCCTCCCAACACCATTGAGGTTATATATATTCAAAACTAGCACCTTGTATTTTGCAAAACCAATTCCCTTGACTTTCCTTTAAAATCCTTTGCATAGCTTGACATTCTTTGACTCCTATTAGTCATATGAGATACATTTTGCTCTCTATTCTGATTCAGTTTTTCCTTAATTCGTAATATGTCTTTGCACAAACGCCGATGTTTCTTATATAACCAAGCAGTGATACCATACTCAGATGCACTCTTGTGGCAGCGCACTCTCCTAGCTGAGCGCATTAAAAACCCCAGCTTAGATGACGTGCTAATATTGCTAGAACATCCGCCCGTCTACACTTTGGGGCAAGGAGCCAGTTCAGAATTTCTCAAATTTGACTCCACTCAAACGATGTATGAAGTCCATCGAGTTGAACGAGGCGGCGAAGTCACATACCACTGTCCCGGTCAACTGGTAGGATATCCAATTTTAAATTTGCAACATTACCGTAAAGACCTCCACTGGTACTTGCGCCAACTAGAAGAAGTACTAATTCGTACGCTCAAAATTTACGGATTACAAGGAGAACGCAATCCTGGTTTCACTGGTGTTTGGTTAGAAGGGCGTAAAGTCGCTGCTATCGGTATTAAAGTTAGCCGTTGGATTACGATGCATGGCTTTGCATTAAATGTCTGTCCTGACATGACAGGATTTGAGCATATTGTACCCTGCGGTATTACTGATAAGCCTGTAGGTAGTTTAGCTCAATGGATTCCTGACATTTCCTTGTTAGAGGTACGCTCTCACGTAGCGCAGTGCTTCGCAGAAGTTTTTGATGTGGAACTGGTCACAGGCTAAAATCAGAGAGTAAACGCTACGTGTCATCCTACTGGAGAGGGAGTTTATTTGGGGAATAAGAAAGATATCCAGCAGGTAGAAGCTGTTGCCAAAGAATTCCGTATGACAGAAGAAGAGAGAAGAGAATTTGGCGATTTTTTAGAAGAAGAAAAAGCCATTGGTAATATCATGTCCGAATGAACACTTATAAAAAACGAACAACCTCACCCGCCTTCGGCACCCTCTCCTTATTAAGGAGAGGGTTATGGATATAAATTAATATTGCTCCCAAATAGTGAAGACAATGTTGACTTACTTTACTGGGAAATGTTCACTCCTTATCAGATGGTTCTCAAGGTTGGTCCTGGTGCAAGATGGTCTTATATTAGTTCCAACAGTAGAGCGAATGTTTACTCGTAGGTTGGGTGGCACTTTTCTAGAAAAGCTTAATAGCGGTTCTCAGTTTTTTATAGCAGGAGAAAAGTAGACTTTCAAGACAAGTCTTTTCCTCTCCTCCTCTGCGTCCTTGGCGTCTTGGCGGTTCGTTAGTTAATCCTGCAACAACTCCAACAATTGCCCTTCACTCAACTGCGCAATACCCAACTCTTGCGCCTTTACCAACTTAGAACCAGCATCTTCGCCTGTAACCAGATAATCTGTTTTCTTACTCACAGAATCCGTCACCTTACCACCAGCTTTTTGAATCAACGCCTTTGCTTCATCCCGCTTCAGCGTAGGAAGCGTACCAGTAATCACAAAAGTTTTACCAGCCAACTTTTGCTGACTCTGACTCACCGCTGTTTCTTCCACTGCACTCGCAAATTGCAACCCAGCATCTTGCAAGCGAGAAATCAAAGTTTGATTCGCACCGATGCGGAACCACTGGTGTACAGATTGGGCAATTTCCTCACCGATACCGTGAACAGTTTCAATATCAGCTTGCGAAGCTTGCGCCAACTGTTCCACCGTGGGAAACTTCTGTGTCAACAATTGAGCATTCACGCTGCCAACGTGACGAATACCCAAACCATACAACACCCGCGACCAAGGTTGGTTTTTCGATTGAGCGATCGCCTCCACCAACTTCTGTGCCGACTTTTTCCCCATTCGTTCTAATGCATACAAACTATCTTCTGTCAAGTTGTATAAATCGGCAACAGAATGCACCACTCCTCTATCCACGAGTTGATGCACCAGTTTTTCGCCCATACCTCGAATATCCAAAGCATCGCGACTCACCCAATGTTCAATCGCCCCCTTAAGAATAGCTGGACACGAAGCATTGACGCAGCGAGTCACCGCCTCTCCCGTTTCCCTGACCACAGGTTGACCGCAAACCGGACACTGGGAGGGCATGACAAAGGGGTTGGTATGATCAGGACGGAGTTCTTTGAGAACCTGCACCACTTCCGGAATAATTTCTCCAGCTTTGCGAACAATAACTGTATCGCCAATGCGGATATCTAATTGAGCAACGCGGTCAGCATTATGTAGGGTAGCACGGGAAACCGTTGTTCCCGCCAGTTGCACCGGACGCATTTCTGCAAGTGGAGTCAGCGCCCCCGTTCTTCCGACGTTCACAGCAATATTTTCCACGCGCGTGGGTGCTTCTTCTGCTGCATACTTCAGCGCCACTGCCCAACGGGGGAACTTTTGTGTAAACCCAAGTTGTTCCTGAAGCTTAAAAGAATTCAGCTTCACCACCACCCCATCTGTCATGTAGGGCAAATTCAATCTTTCCGTGTCCCAGTATTCGTAATACTGGGCAACATCTTGTAGAGAAGGACACAGTTTGTGGTTAGGGTTGACGCGAAATCCCATCTTTTGTAACAGTTCCAGCGCTTCCCACTGAGTATTAGCAATACTGGCATCATCCAACCCTGGAATGTGCAGCGTGTAGGCAAAGAAATCTAACCGCCGTCGGGCGACAATTTTGGAGTCCAGTTGCCTGAGGGTTCCCGCTGCAGCGTTTCGAGGATTTGCAAAGACTGTTTCACCGGCTTTTTGCCTTTCCTCATTAATTTGTTTAAACACTTCTAAGGGCAAAAACGCCTCACCCCGCACTTCCACCCTCTCTGGTAGAGAGTTTGCATCCAACGTTTCTACATTTAACCGTAAGGGAATTGAGCGAATTGTCCGTGCATTTTGGGTAATGTCTTCACCCGTAACCCCATCACCCCTTGTTGCACCTCTGGTAAGAACACCGTTTTCATATGTCAATGCTAAGGCAGAACCGTCAATTTTCAGCTCGCACACATATTCCACCTCACCTACGTTGGGTGCTTGTCGCCGCCAACGTTGCTCCCATGCCTTTAATTCTTCAATGTTAAACGCATTTTCTAAACTATATAGTGGAATATTATGGCGTACCGAGATAAATTGGGTTGCTGGTCTTTCTCCCACCCGTTGAGTCGGGCTATCAGGTGTCAGCAATTCTGGATGCTGATTTTCCAGCTGTTGCAATTCTCGATAGAGGCGGTCATAAACTGCGTCCTCCATGATGGGTGAATCGAGGGCATAGTAGGCGTAACTAGCCTTTTGTAGTAGTTGTCTCAGTTCTTGAACACGCTGTTTGGCTTCTGTGTTTGTCGCTTGCACCAAATTTATCTCCCTTAATCAATAGCGACTAGATATCAGCCGTCTGCCTTTTTAGGGATTGATATCATGTTCGCTTAATTGCCCATAATAAAACTTCTTTGTAGTAACGACTTCAGTCCTTGCTTTGTCGGTAAAGAGGACTAAAGTCCCTACTACGAATTTCCGCAGGGTTATATAACCGGACATGATATGAGTTAGTTGGCAAGTCACCCCAACACCCAAAAAGCTGACAGCTGGTAGCTAGTAGCTAATAGCTTAATCAAATTTAACAAGCATCGTCCTCTACTTCCTAGTAGAAGCACGTTCTACCTTTGAGAATTCTTGTGGGGTGGACAGTCCGCGCATCAACAGTTATCAGTCAACAGTCAACAGTCAACAGTAAACAGTGAACATTTAATAACTGATAACTGCTTGAAAAGCGCTAGAAATGTGCTGAATAAGTCTGTCTCAGTACCTGTTCTATCACACCTACCCTCTGGAAAACCTCAATCAGTTTATGCGCCGGAGTTCTTCGCTTTTGGAGAAGAATTTTAAGCGGCGCTAACAAATGAACATCTGGATCGTCTGCAAGCGCAACTTCAGCTGCTTGCAAAACTTGGGTGGCGATCGCAAAAATATCTTCGTTGTCAAATCCTTCTTGCGCCGAGAGTTGGTGCAAGGCTGTATGGGGTGTCGTTGCTCTACCCATCAGCGATTCGTCTAAAATAAGACCTTTCAACAATGTTAACAAACTAGCATAAATAGAAAAATCAGCACAACTATCAAACGCCTTAAATTCGATACGACCTACTTCTGCTGGGATACGTGCTATTTTCGTCAATGAAGGGACACTCTTAATCAGTTGTTCCTGTTTCTCTACAAAAACCAGCGTTGCTGGTCTTTTTCCTGTCCTAATAAACGTTCGTACTGACAGTCCTTGCCACAACTCACCTTTATAAAAAGGAGAACTATAACTAAAAGGAACGATGTAGGGACTGTAATAAGTCAGCTTTCTGCCAATATCAATTAGATGTTCAACAGGCAAATCAGCTACTGAAATATTTAAATCTGGTCCATATGTCACCATGTGAATGTTGGCAGTTTGCTCTTCCGGATCACCCTGTAATTGTCTTATTTCATAATCATTTAATGGTGGATCAGGCTGATAAACAGTACGGTACGGATTAAAACTGACTAAAATCGGCGAAAAACCAAATTGTGCAGCAACCTCACACAGCAGATGAAAACTTTCTGATAATTCAGCAATAGTGCTTTGAATGTTAGAGTGTATAGTTGTTCTAATTTCGATGCCTTTAGGAACACAATCAATAACTTGTTCGGAATCTGCAAAACGTTCAAATCCCTCAATATACCATCTTTTTTTCCTAATCCCCGCATCTCCAAGACGCAATTGAAGATAGTCATTGGGATATATGGGAAGTTGTTTAACAATTTGATGGAAATCATCAAATTTTGTACAGGAAAAATCAGCAAATTTCCCTTCTTGATTTAGGAAAGCCACTTCATGCTCGATACCGAAATAGAACATTATGATGTATGCCCCTGTGTAAACTTTAAATGACTTGAATTCAACCTAATTTCACTAAAGCCAAGCGATAGGAATTCCGTAGGGGAGGAATATAGGAAAATAGCAAGCGATATATCAGAGGAAAACGTTGCAGATATTTAGCTGGTAAGTCTGCAAAAGTACAGGCTTCCATCACTTGATATCGAGAGTCCCAGTTTTTAATCTGGTGAATATCTGAGATATTCCAAACCAACTTTGCTGAGGTGTGTTTTAGTGTTCCATGTCTTTTTTGATTCTTTACAAATAATCGAGATACAGAATCAAAGGCAAACCAAGAACCTGGAAAATGCTCTAAAAGATTGGCGAACAACTGCTTGACCTGCTGTTCGTTAAAATACATCAACACCCCTTCTGCGACAAACAGACAAAGTTCTGCACTCACCGCTTTGACACTCGCTATCCAGTCTGTTTCTAAAGCAGAAGCGGTAATAAACTTACGGCGTTCTGTTTCCTCAAAAAACTGCTTTCTCAGTCTCATTGAATCTGGCAAGTCTAAATCAAACCAGCGGACTTCGCCGTTATCCACTCGTTCAAAGCGCGTGTTCAGTCCTGCACCAATCTCGACAACTGAACCTTGGGGATGCTGTTTAAGGTAAGTGCGTACCCAGTTGTCAAGTATCAGCCCTCGCAAACAGCAGCCTACTTGAGACATTTTTGCAGTAGCCAATTTATCAAAATCGTAATCAATTGCCTCAAGTATCTCAGCTGATTTGGAGTCGCAGATAATGGGGTCAGGTTGCTGTAGTTCAGCAGCTCTTGCCCAAAGGGTAAGGAGTAGTGTTTCTTGTACGATGCCTAAGTCAACTTTGGTTTTAGTCATCAACACCTCGACTGGATTGCTTGATTTGCTGTTTGTTGTTTTAAGTAGAAAAAATTTTCAATACTTCCTTCAGACGGATTGTACCGCAAGATAGTGCTAAATGCTGAGTATCAAGTGCTAAGTAGAGTACGCAAGACCGTGCTGAATGCTGAGTAGGGTACAAGAAATTATCGAAAAAATAACTCAAAACTTATTGCTCAGTACTTAGGAATCTTAAAGGCTTTGGCAATAAGCACCACAGTTTGTCATTTAACCACAGGTTAATATAGACGTGAGAGTTGCTTGAGGCGTGAGTTTGTCAACGACCCACAACTAGTAGTCGTGGGCTTAGCGCCCATCTTCTAGTTTGCAGTTGACCCAGCTCACGTACTTCGTGTACTACGGTCTTCAGCAAGTGTTCAAGTCCTACCTTGAGCGGAGAGTGCCAGTCCCAAGCTCTAGAAGTCAAGGATTAAACAGGTCTATGGGGTTAAGCCAGTGTCCTTGACATAGTACCGACTGCTAACTTTGCCGTTCGCGAAGCGGAACCTTTTAGGTTCGGCTAACTTTACCCTTCGGGTTCAACAGTTCCCTACGGCGGGAAACCCGCCTGCAGGACTGTTTCACTGGAGTAGCACCTGCGTTCCCGGCATACAGGGAAGGGATAGATACTACTCCTCTGTCTATCCTCCCCGATTAGGGGACGGCAGCTTAATTCTGCCTTTGTTGTGTTTCCTCCCATCCCGCGTATGTGATGGGTTTCCACACTTACCGTGAGGTTTTATGACAAGTGCTGTGAAATCTCCTTATACCAGCGAACAAATTGCCGCTTGGCTACGTGGACTACTCACCATTGCTTGGGCTGATGGTGACTTCGATGCCCAAGAACAGGAATTAATTGCCACCATCACCGAAGATGACCTGGCTCCTGGCATCAAAATAGAGTCATTAGACCCAATAGAACCAGAGGAATTAGCCGCTGTTTTGGGGAAAGGTACAAAAACAGCAGAAAATTTCTTACGCACAGCAGTTATGGTGGCGATCGCAGACGGTACATATTCTTCTAGCGAGGACTATCTGCTGCACCAGTTGTGCCAAGCCCTAGAACAGCCAGAGGATCTCTTAGAAGCCCTCCGTCACACCGTCGAACACCCACAGCCGCAGGTTTCCGGAACGACGACTCCAATTCCCTTACAACCTGCACCAACAAAGCGTCAAATTGATGCACTGCGCCCTATGCGCGACTGGCTTGACAAGCTAGACATCCAAGACCCCAGAGTTGCTCGTTTTTTATGTAAAATGATACCTAACCAGTGTCCCTTCGAGCGTGATGTCACGCTGTTCAAACGCAAAATTGTTCACATCCCCCCGTTGTGCAAACTCAACCCACTCTATGAACAACTTGTGGGCTTACGTTTCCGCGCTCTATCCTATCTTGCGGATGACTGCGGTGAGGATGTTTCGCCATATATCTAAGTGCTGAGTCCTGAGTGCTGAGTCCTGAGTTACAAGTAAAGAATCAGGTGAGCCTTTGGTTTTAACCAAAGACAAAGTGAGGAGTTCGTGAAAAACTTATAATTTATAACTCATGACTATAACTCATGACTCATAACTCAGGACTCTATTATGCAATTCATCGACCAAGCAAAAATTGAAGTTGAAGCAGGAAAGGGAGGCGATGGAATTGTCGCCTTTCGGAGAGAAAAGTACGTGCCAGCTGGTGGTCCGGCTGGGGGGAATGGGGGAAAAGGCGGTTCAGTATTGTTAGTTGCTGCACAAAACCTGCAAACATTGCTTGACTTTAGATATAACCACCGCTTTCAGGCAGAAAACGGTTCTCGTGGGGGACCAAATAATTGCACAGGGGCAAATGGCAAGGATTTGATCATCGAGGTTCCCTGCGGTACCGTTGTTTATAATGCGGAAACTGATGAGATACTGGGGGATTTGGTCGAACCTGGGCAAACTTTAGTGGTTGCTCTTGGCGGTAAAGGTGGACTGGGAAACAAGTATTTCTTAAGTAACCGCAACCGCGCCCCTGAGTACGCCCTCCCAGGACTACCTGGGGAAATCAAGTCACTCCGTTTGGAATTGAAACTCTTAGCGGAGGTAGGGATTATTGGGTTGCCAAATGCCGGAAAATCAACTTTGATTTCAGCTTTATCCGCCGCACGTCCCAAAATTGCTGACTACCCCTTTACCACCCTCATTCCAAATTTGGGTGTCGTGCGCAAGCCCAGCGGAGATGGTACGGTTTTTGCTGATATTCCTGGACTCATTGAGGGTGCTTCCCAAGGAGCAGGGCTGGGACACGATTTTTTGCGTCACATTGAGCGCACACGGGTACTGCTACATCTGATTGATGCAACTAGCGATGATGTGGTTGCAGATTATAACACAATTCAAGAAGAATTGCAAGCATACGGACGGGGTTTAGTAGAGCGTCCCCAACTTTTGGCACTGAGTAAAATTGATGCTGTTGATAGGGAAACAAAGGATTTGGAAGCGCTAGCGACACAGCTCAATCACCTCTCCTACTCCCCTGTTTTCCTAATCTCGGCAGTTACGGGTGCTGGTCTGGAACCAATGTTACAGCACGTTTGGTCAATTCTTGACCAACTTAATGCTCCTGAAGTTAGCGAAAGGATGTTGTAAAGATTCTCTTTTAGTAGAAACACTCTTGACAATACATTTGAGAGAATTACATAACTACTATTACTAATTCTCCATGACTAGGACCTTTATCCGACCCTTCTGTAGTTTCCCCTTACCAAGGCAAGGGGGAACGCCGAAACCGAGGTAATTATTAAGCTCATCGTTACAAAGAATTGGTATAGCTGTGATGGGAAATCACAAAATTAACTTTCTACGTGAAATTACGTATTTATTCCCGAAGTAAAATAGATTTCCTCATCGTTTTCTTACTTAAAGCTCATTGATAAATATAGAGTTTTTACATAATGCAGATGATGTGGAGGATAGGATTTATCTGAGATTGCAGCTGGAAACAAGCATAAATTGAGAAAATAATGTTATTAAGTGCTTCTATAAATTAAAAATGCCCAGTAGGGTATATTCCTGCATCCCTAAAAAATATAAGTATGACACTTCCTGAAAATAGCCAGATCAAACTTCAGTCATCGGTTAGGTGCATAAAAAAATATGTATAGCGAACTGACAGGGACGTATAAATTAGAACTAGTAATACTTTCCTTGGCGATCGCAGTTATTTCCTCGTATACAGCCTTAGACTTATCACGACGAGTGCTGGTTTCTAGCAAATGGAGGCGTTTGCTGTGGCTATTGGGGGGATCTGTAGCTATGGGAACAGGCATTTGGTCAATGCACTTTGTTGCCATGCTCGCTTTTGAATTGCCTCAGCCTGTAAGTTACGATGTATCGATCACTGTGGTTTCTCTGTTATGTGCAGTCCTAGCTTCTGGCATCGGTTTATTCTTACTCTCGCATTTTATTTCAACACCGCTTGTCATTGGTGGTGGCGTTTGTATGGGAGTTGCCATTGCTGGTATGCACTACACAGGCATGGCAGCTATGCGACTTCAGGCGAAGATTGAGTATGACTTAATTTTAGTCAGTTTGTCAGTTGCCATTGCAATTATTGCCTCTTTTGCAGCTCTTTGGCTGGCATTTAGGCTGCAAAAAAATCCAGACTTGAAAGGGGTAATATGGCAGAAAGTTGGCAGCGCTTTTTTAATGGGAATTGCCATCACTGGGATGCACTACACTGGAATGTGGGCAACTCACTTTATCGCCTACAAAAATTTATCAAAAGTGGAATCTCCTGTCATAAGTCAGCCCTGGTTGGCTATTGCCATTAGCATTTCGACATTATTCGTCTTAACTTTAGCTTTATTAACTTCTCTATTCGACCAGCATTTAACAGCTCAGTTATTACAACAAAAAGCTTTAGAGGAAAGTGAAAAACGCTTTCGGACGCTGATTCGAGAGATGCAAGTGGGAGTCTTGTTGCTTAATTGCAATGGCAAAATTCTGATCAGCAATCAAGCAGCAGAAAATCTCCTCAATCTCGATCCTAAGAATAAACAGCCCCAGGTCTTTGGTGCAGGTTGGTTGTTGTTGCGTGAAGATGGTACGCCTCTGCCAGAAAAAGAACGACCCGTGTACAAAGCAATAACCCTACAAAAACCGATTCACAATATAGTCATGGGGATTGAAGATCCCAAAAGCCAACAGCAACGCTGGTTGTTAGTGAATGCAGATCCTCAGATGGCAAATGATGGTAGCGTAGACAGAGTCGTCTGCACTTTTAGCGATATCACTCAAAGAAAGCAAGTTGAAGCGACACTGCAATTGATTGTTGAGGGAACAGCTTATACAACTGGTAATGAGTTTTTTCGCTCGTGCGTACGCTATATTGCCCAAGTTTTACAAGTTCGTTACGCTTTTGTCAGTGAGTTTACTAATGAGGCGAAAGCTCAACTTCGTACTCTGGCATTTTGGAATGGTGTTGACTTAGGTGAAAACTTCGAGTACAATATAGCCGCTATTACCGATGAACACTGTAAACCAGTCTTTGGCGGAGTTGACGACAACGTTTCAGTGGTTATACGTAGAGAGCAAGATGTCGGCAAGTCGAATCTTTACAGTTATTTGCTGCCCCTAGTTGACTCGAACGGGGAGGTTATCGGTTACTTGGTGGTGATGGATGTCAAACCATTAGAGATTGATTTGGGCAAAGAGTCAATTTTACAAATTTTTGCGGCTCGTGCAGGAGCTGAACTAGAACGGAAACTTGCAGAAGAATTGCTTGCTCAAAGTGCAGAACGAGAAAGGGCAATTGCCTTTGTGATTCAACGGATGCGTCAAACTCTGGAAATTGATCAAATTTTCAGTGCGACAACGCAAGAGTTGCGACAAGCTTTAAAGTGCGATCGCGTCCTTGTTTATCGCTTTCATCCTGATTGGAGTGGAGAATTTGTCTCCGAGTCAGTAGCAGAAGGTTGGAAAGCACTGATAGGGGAACAAAAAAATCAACCCGAATTGACAGAGGTTGCTGTCAACCAAGACAATTGCGCTATTAAAGGTTTTGGGGATGTAGATAAGATCATACAAGACACCTATCTGTACAACACCCAAGGCGGTATTTACCGTTCTGGCATAAACTATCGCTGCGTTTCGGATATTTACGAGGCTGGTTTTGACTCTTGTTACCTTGAATTATTAGAACAATTTCAAGCAAGGGCTTATCTCACAGTTCCTATCTTTTGCAGCAATCAACTGTGGGGTTTGCTAGGAGTGTATCAAAATTTTGCTCCTCGTTATTGGAAAGAAGCAGAAATAAAAATGGTGGTTCAGATTGGGGCACAGTTGGGAGTGGCAATCCAACAGGCAGAATTGTTAGCACAAACGCAGCAGCAGTCAACCGAACTCAAACAAGCTAAGGAAATCGCTGATAAAGCTAACCGTGCTAAAAGCGAATTTTTAGCAAATATGAGCCACGAACTGAGAACGCCACTCAATGCAATCCTTGGCTTTAGCCAACTGATGAACCGCGACTCCTCCATAAAAGCAGAGCATCAGCAATTCCTGAAAATCATTAATCGTAGTGGCGAACATCTGTTGGAGTTAATTAACGACATTTTACAGATGTCTAAAATCGAAGCAGGACGCATCACATATAATGAGAATAATTTTGATTTACATCGGTTGCTCGATAGTTTAGAGGGCATGCTCAAACTCAAGGCTCAATCCAAGAGTTTAAACCTAGTCTTTGAGCGTACCCCCGAAGTGCCGCAATATATCACAACTGATGAAAGTAAACTGCGTCAGGTATTGATTAACTTACTGGACAATGCCATCAAATTTACAGAAATTGGGAGTGTAATTTTGCGGGTGTCGCTCACAGATGCGGCAACTGGGGATATAGACGAAGATACGGAAGAGGGAGGAGTTTTTTCTCCCCCTTACACCTTACAGTTCGAGGTAACAGACACTGGTCCTGGTATTGATCCTGATGAGTTCAATAAATTATTTCAAGCCTTTGGACAAACCACAACTGGGTTAAAATCTGGTCAAGGTACTGGGTTGGGTTTATCCATCACTCAAAAGTTCGTGGAAATCATGGGTGGGCAAATCCAGGTTAGCAGTACCTTGGGGGTTGGAACTCAGTTTACCTTTTTTATTCCAGCGCGTCAGGCAACAGAAGCGAAAACACAAACTCTTGAGTTCACGAGTGACAAAGTCATAGGTTTAGCTCCCCAGCAACCAAGTTATCGGATTTTAGTTGTCGAGGATAAGCAAACCAACCGTATGCTATTAGTCAAGCTGCTGAACAGCTTAGGCTTTCAAGTACAGGAAGCCACCAACGGTCAAGATGCTCTCACTGTTTGGGAAATATGGCAACCTCACTTGATTTTTATGGATATGCGGATGCCAGTGATGGATGGCTATGAGGCAACTAGATTGATTAAGGCAAGGGAGAAGCAGATGAAACAGATGCTTCCTCATCCTCACCAAACCATCATCATCGCCCTCACGGCAAGCGCCTTTGAAGAAGAAAAACACAAAATATTGACCGCTGGTTGTGACAATATCTTGAGTAAACCGTTTCAAGAACAAGATTTACTCACAGAAATAAGCAAATACTTGGGTGTGCGATATCTTTACCAAGAACACACTCCAAATGCAGATATCACTTCACCGATTCATGAGGTTGTTCGCAATTCTGCTAACTTGGCTGCTGAGATAGCAAGTATGCCTGCTGAGTGGATACAACAGCTTGACAATGCTGCTAGCCAAGGCAATGATTTGCTGATTGTTCAACTTATGGAACAAATTCCAGCAGACAAAGTAGATTTGATCGAGGCTTTGAAAGTTTTGGTTGAAAATTTCGACTTTGAGCAAGTCATAGCACTGACTCAATCAAAAAAATGATCAGCATTTTTGAATCGGCTGAGAACCGATTCAGGGCGGGCAGGACAGCATTGGTGTCAACTTATATCAGGTTCGGTTGATTACTTATCATTCCTGAAGAACCCCCTCCCCCTAT
>NZ_CAWMYC010000122.1:0-70735 GCF_963872035.1 Scytonema sp. HK-05 | reverse complement strand
AGGCTTTTGAAACTGTTAATTTGAGTGACATAATTGGCTGGTTTAAACATTGTGGTTATTGTATTGCATCCAAGTGAGAACCGCTATAAACGTAATCGTTCAGCGGGTGGTCAGGCGATCGTCAATTAAAGAGACCAAAATCTGGTAATGTGAAATTTATGGAAGAAAAGCGCCCATCCTACATCGAGCAGATACCCCGTGTTGATTGGGAAAAAACGACCGCCAGTGCCAAGAAACTGGTAGAGGAGATGGGGCAGCAAATCGAAAGCTTAGAAAAACAATTGGCGGAAGTTCTCACAGTCCAGGAACAGCTATTTAATCGAATTTTAAGTAAATTGGGAGTGAACCATCGCACTCAAGCGGTGATTGTTGCAGCTAGACGAGGGATTGTCAATTTGTAAGCAATTGTACTTAAGTTGGTATCCAAGTTCAAACTTAAGTTCGAGCTGGTTTTCCATTTTAAGATGGATTGATTCATCAATCACTTTATTGTGCAAAAGTTTCAACTCTTAGTGGACGACAAGTTAGAGTCAATTGCATATGTTAAATTTATGTAAACATTGATAGCAATTTAGTTGCAAAATCTAAATTTCTTTTAGACACATCGCAGAAAGAGGGTTATATGGCAATCGCCCAAGGGGCACTGGCACCTTTGGAATCGCTTGCGATGAGTATTCTTTACCTCGGAAGTATCACTGAGCTCTGACCGTGACCACAGTTCGTGACTCGTCCCACCTTCAACATAGGATCGTTGAAGTATTTGGATTAACGCCTAGACTGACGTTAGCAGTACTGGGGCGATGTTGTCTCATAGGAGCTCGTTATGGCTGTAAAATTATTGCAAAATGCCATTACCAAATTGTCAAGTAGGCTTTCGCTGCGAACTGTTCTTATTGTTCCTTTGATGCTACAAATTTTCGGAACGGTGGGGTTGGTAGGGTACCTCTCCTTTAAGAGCGGACAACAGGCTGTTGATGACGTTGCAGTTCAACTGCGTCAAGAAATTAGTAATCGCGTTCAACATTATATGCAAGATTATCTAGAAGCTCCTCATCTCATCAATAAAATTAATGCTAACGCAATCAGATTGGGGATTTTAGATGTATCTAATGTAAAAGATACCAAATTTTTAGAACGGTACTTTACTCAACAAATTCAAGTATTTAACTCAGTCAGCTACATTTGTGTCGCAAACGAACAAGGCGGAATGATTGGAGCAAGTCGCCAAAATAATAGAACATTAAATGTCTACAGCACAGAAAATTTTGCTAGAGGTAACTTCGCCATTTATACTGCTGATAACAGTGGAAATCGAAAACAATTATTGAGTCTGACTCAAAACTATGATACGCGAACTAGACCTTGGTATATCACACCAGTTCAAGCAGGAAAGCCAACTTGGAGTGAGATTTATACCTATGTGGGTGAGGACAATATGGGCATTTCTGCAGGCTTGCCCTTCTACGACTCCACGGGTAAATTGAAAGGGGTTTTAGCAACTGATTTAGTCATTTCACAAATTAGTACTTTTTTACAACGTATAAGAGTTGGCGAATCAGGAACAATTTTTGTGGTTGAGCGCTCAGGACTTTTGGTAGCTTCCTCAGCCTCTGAAAAACGGTTTTTTCTGAATCAAAATCATCAAAAGGCTCGGCGAGTCAAAGCAACCGAAAGCACAGTACCTCTCGTTCAAAATACCGCCAAATATCTGGTAGAGCGCTTTGGTAACTTTAATAACATCAGTGGAAGTCAACAAATTGATTTTACAATCGAGAGGCAGCGCCACTTTTTACAGCTAACCTCGTTAAAGGATGGACGAGGAATAGATTGGCTGATTGTAGTTGTCGTTCCAGAAGCCGATTTTCTAAAGCAAATTCATGCCAACACTCGCACGACAATTTTCTTATGTATTATTGCCTTAATCGTAGCAATATCAATTTGTATTCTGACTGTTCGGTGGATCACAGACCCCATTCTCAGATTAAATCAATCGGCAAAGGTGCTTGCAAGAGGCGAGTGGAATCAAACCGTTAACATTGAACGCTCCGATGAGTTAGGGGAATTGGCAAAATCGTTTAACAGCATGACTTGCCAAGTGCAAACTTCTTTTAATGAGATGAAAGCATTGAATGAAGCTTTATCGCGAAGCGAGAAACGATTTCAAATGATTGCTCAAGTCACTAATGATGCCATTTGGGATTGGGATTTACTGACCGATTATGCTTGGTGGAATGCAGGCATTCAAACAATTTTTGGCTATACGGTTAATGAAATACATCCTTACACCAATTGGTGGTACGAGCGAATTCATCCTGAAGATCGAGAGCGAGTGATTTTAGGAACTCCTCATGTGCTTGATGCCAACAACGCTGAACAATTTTGGTCTGCTGAATATCGTTTTCGTCGAGCAGATGGCTCTTATACATACGTGGCAGATCGCGGCTTTGTTATTCGTGACGATCATGGAAAGCCGATTCGCATGATTGGGGGAATGACCGATATTACTCAACGTAAACAAGCCCAAGAACTATTAGCAGATTACAACCGAACATTAAAACAACAAGTCGCTGAGCAAACGGTCGAACTTGCACGAGAAAAGAAATTTCTACAAGTCATTATTGATCGTATTCCTGTAATGATTACACTTTATGAGGCAAATGGACGAATACAATTTGTTAATCGTGAGTTAGAACAATGTTTGGGATGGTCTTCAGTAGAACTTGAGAAAATTGACTTGTTAGCAGAATGTTGTCCTGATTTGGAACAACGTCAACAAGTGTTAGAACATATGTTAGGTGCTACCGAAAAATGGCTAGACATCAAGATTAGAACAAAAGATGGTCGTTACATTGATACATCTTGGGCAAATATTCGACTTTCAAATGGAATAAATATCGGTATTGGGCAGGATATTAGCAACCGCAAACGGGCTGAAGAAACCTCGATTTTAGAAGAACGCAACCGCATGGCGCGAGAAATTCACGACACTCTAGCGCAAGCCTTTACCGGCATTCTACTGCATGTGGGAGCAGCGACACAAGTGCTAATCGATGATTTAGAAGCGACACAGGCACATCTGGAAATGATCAATGAATTGGCACAAACTGGGCTTGCCGAAGCCCGTCGTTCAGTGGCAGCACTCCGTCCCCAGCTATTGGAAGATGGCAGCTTGCATAACGCCCTTCATCGTCTGGTGACTCAGATGAGAGCCGCTACCGATACTGCTATGATCTACGAAATCAAAGGCACAGCCTATCCCTTGCCTAACGAGGTTGAGAACAACTTACTACGGATTGCACAGGAAGCATTAACCAATGCCATAAAATACGCTGATGCTTGTGAGATTCGTGTTGAGATAGTGTATGAGAATACACAATGTATCTTGCGCGTTAAAGATGATGGACTCGGTTTTGGGGTTGGTAGCATACCAAGAGTTGGCGGATTTGGATTGCTGGGAATGAGCGAGCGGGCAGAAAATATTGGAGCACAACTGACGATTGGAAGTCAACCTGGGCAAGGAACTGAAATTGTTGTCATTATCAATCGAGACTAAGAATTAGGACTTACACATTGAATCATCAGGATTAGAGGCTGTCTGAGAAGTTAAAAATGTCATGCTGTTCGCGAACGCGAGTGCGTGCGCTTTGCGCGAGCGCGTGCCGAAGGCATACGAAGCGACAGCACAAGTATTGCATCTTAAACCACAACGGAAAATTGGGATTCTGAGTCCCAAGGGGACACGCTTCGCGTTGGCGAAGCCTGCGCTTTGCGCTTACGCTCCACTTCGTTACGTATGCCCTACGGGCACGCTACGCGAACAGAATGACAAAATATACCTTAACCATACTTTTCAGATAAGCCTACTACTTGGCATCTTTAATACTCAAATTTCTCTGTATAACTATAATTATGCAAAAAAATCTCTAGTTTTCGCTACAAAATTAGATGCGCTTACCCTGTATGATTTAGGATTGCTATAAAATACATTATTTATCAATAATAAAGGACATTAAAAGTAAAAAATAATACTGTAAACCAAGCGCTTTCACATAAAATTTTAATTTATGAATTATTATTGATTTATTTAAAATCAATCGATTAAAAACCTCTACTAAATATTATTCAGTTTTTTGTCTAGAAGGTAATTTTGATTGGATTATGTTATAAATATCCTCTTGAAATTGGTTTGACGTTAATTTATCAGGAATTTCTGCTGCTAATATTTCGATGAGTTGCGATGGTGAACAATATGGAAAAACCGCTAACACTTCATTAATAATTAAACTTGCTATTGGTCCAATAAACTTAGTAAGTTCTTGCTGAATAAGTTCTAAAAGCTCAAAGTTGCTATTTACAGAAGAATTTTCCATAAAATTCTGTATACTATAATTGAGAAATTTATTATTCTTAACAGAAGTATTGTTTACTGCTATTTTAGTAAGTATTTTCATCAAAATATCGCTAATCTTTGCCGCTATTAATGGAGTTTTCATTAAAACATGAGCAGAAGATTCGACAGGAACAGTTGATTCTTGTTGCTCTATATACTCTGCCAAATCTAAGTTGATATACATAGGTATTTGTGGATGAATGTCGCCATTTGTAGCATTTTCTTGTCTAAGTTCTCGTTCTAATTTTTGTAAAATTAATAATTCTTCTAATGCTTTCTTAGTTTTTTTTTCTTGTTTTTGCTTTTGGAAACTTTTAATTCCTTGTATTCGAGGTAGAAATGTAAAACGAGGTAAAACAGGTGAATGACTGTGTAGGCGATTCAATAAAAAAAGAATTTCTTTAGCGGAATGGAAGCGTGCGTTTGGTACTTCTGCCAGCATTTTTTCTAAAATAACCGCAAAATCTTCAGAGATATTGACTTGAGAGCGCCATTGCCAATTTAGTGATTCATCTAAGAGAAAATGTGGCATTTTCCCCGTTAAAAGAACCACTGCACAAACACCAAGTGCATAGAGATCGCTAGAAGGATAGGATTGTCCTAAACGTAGCTGTTCAGGTGGAGAATAGCCAAACTTTCCGACTACTGAATTGCGAATTGAGTTATAAAGATTTAGAGAATCAGGAGACATAATCTGGGTACAATTCTCTTGAACTACCCCAAAATCAATCAGCACGGGTTTAGATTGATTATGAGGTAACATGATATTCTCTAGTGAAATATCTCTGTGAATTATTTGGCGCTCGTGGAGATATTCTAAAACTGGTAATATATCTATCAACCATGTTCTCACTTCTGTTTCAGAAAATGGCTCACCTTTCTGTACGATGCGATCAGATAAAATTTCTGAATAAGTTTTGCCGTCAATATATTCCTGAACGATGAAGATTCGTTGATTATCCGTAAACCAAGCTAAAAATTTGGGAATTTGAGGATGCTGAATTTGGTATAAAACTTTTGCTTCACGCTCGAACAACTCCTTGCATTTACAGAGGTTTTCTTCTTTTGATGTTGTTGGTACAAACTCTTTCAAAACACAAACTTCATTAAATCGCTCATTGTCGAATGCTAGGTAAGTTCGTCCAAATCCTCCCTTACCAAGAAATTTATGAATCTGATAGCGGCTGTGTATTACAGTTGTTGGCTCAATTTCTGAAATCATTTCTTCTACATCATTGATTTGAATAAACAGCATTTTTTGTTTAATAGTGTTAAAACTCAGCAATTATGCAGAAATTTGACTGTGTATAAGTAAGTAGGCGAGAAAAAATCAAAGTATGTAACGAGAAGTAAACCTTGGAAACTAGCTCATAATAAGCACTTTAGCGCCTACTACATGCTTTGCAATAGTGAGGAGGCGAAGTCTCCAAACCCTCGTTCGTTACCAGGTTCAACCTGGTAACGAGATATTAAAGCCTCTGGCTCTTGTTGAGAATGGTGAATAAGCGAGAAAGCAGGTAACCGTTCAGGGGGGTGTTCATGCGATCGTAAACATGGCAGGCAAAATTTGGTAATGTTACAAGAGGTTAGTAGCCCAACAAAGCCAAGGTTCATGCGATCGTAAAGATGGCAGGCAAAATTTGGTGATGTTACAACAGATTAGTAGCGCAGTTAGTGGAACGTCCAATAGAAATAGTTGAGTATCATCGTTACAGTTATCAGTGTCAGCATTGTGATGCAATACAAACTATGGAGTTTTTTCCCAATCTTCTTGAGGGATCTGCTGTAGATAGACTGGGCGCTGTTCTTTCATAACTCTCAATTTACCAGACTTTGACCCCCATTTTTACTTTCACCTTTTTTACCCCCCTGAACGGTTACAGAAATTTTGAGTAAGCGACTGCATAAAATAATTGGCTTACCCCTATCGAAATATAGAAGCAAGATGATTCGTAATTAATAATTCCTAATTCGTAATTGAAGAGTCATTGCGAATCACGGTTTACGAATTACAAACACCAATTCCTAAAATCTAGCAAATAATAACTAAGGTTGACCTCCAATGGACATTTTTCGCAACCCAGTAAGCTTTGATACGAAGTCAAAAAAATTGAAGGTAGCTTTAATGGTTCCTGTAGGATTAGCAGCTATTGCTGTGCCGATCTATATTTTTTCCACTAGCTCTAATTTAAGTTCGCAACTTAAAAAGCAGAGTAATGTAGCGCCAACAGTTCCAGTTCAAAAACCTGTAAATCCAACTATTGCAGCTTTAGGACGCATTCAAACAAAGGATAAAATCGTTAACCTATCTGGACCATCTGCTTTGCAAACTGCCAGGTTAGATAAGGTTTTGGTAAAAGAAGGCGATAATGTTCGTCGTGGACAATTAATTGCTATTCTTGATAACGTCAGCCAACTGCAAGCAACCGTAGACAAAGCCCAAATGGGCGTTCGAGTCACTCAAGCGCAACTTGATCAAGCCAAAGCAGGGACTACAAAACAAGGAGAAGTTGCCGCCGGGCAAGCACGTATCGCAGATTTAGAAGCCCAGTTTCAAGGGGGTATTACTGTTCAAAAAGCTAAAATAGCTGGCTTGGAAGCGCAACTGAAAAATGCAGAGACTGAGTACGCACGCTATCGATCATTGTACGACCAAGGCGCAATATCTGCAGTTACAAACGATACTAAACTTTTAGCAGTAAAAACTTTACAAGCGCAACTCAAGGAAGCTAAAAGTTCGCTTAATCAAACTTTATCATCGTTTCCCAACCAGATTCAAGAAGCTAAAGCTACCTTAAAAAAGTTAAAAGAAGTACGTCCTGTAGATGTGCAGGTTGCTCAAAGCGAGTTGGAAAAAGCAAAGGCATCCGTCCTGGAAGCAAAAGCAAATTTAGATTTGGCTTATGTGAGAGCGCCGATGGATGGAAAGATTTTGAAAATTCACACTTTTCCAGGAGAAACTATTAGCGAAAAAGGGATAGTTGAGCTAGCTCAAACGCAGCAAATGTATGTTAATGCTGAAATTTACGAAACTGATATCAGCAAAATAAAAGTAGGTCAAAAAGCTTCGATATCGAGTCGCGCATTACCGAAACTATTAACTGGAACCGTTGAGAAAGTAGGTGTCCAAATAGGAAAGCGAAATGTTGTGAGCAATGACCCTACAATAAATATTGATTCAAGGATTGTAGAGGTAAAAATTCGCTTAAAATCTAGCGATATTAACGAAGCTGCTAAGTTCATTAATTTGCAGGTTGATGTCAAAGTTGAAACTAATTCAAATAGTTAAGATTATAGGAGAATACTAAATAATGAGCGCTACAACACCCGTTGCTTGGTTGCAACTAATCCATCGCAAAGCTCGCTTATTAGTTACAATTACTGGCGTGACCTTTGCTGTAATGTTAATGTTTATTCAATTGGGTTTTCGAGACGGACTTTTTGAAGATGCTGTCACCTTTCATAAAAAATTACAAGCAGATTTAGTGTTGCTGCATCGCGATACAGAGCTTTTTTTTGAAATGAAAGAGTTTCCACGGCGCTATTTGTATAACATTTCAGCAGTCGATGGAATAGCCTCAGTTAATCCTTTCTACCTTTCCATGGCAAATTTCAAAAATCCTAAAACTTTTGTCAAAACACCGATAGTTATTTGCGCTTTTACGCCAGATAAGCCTGTGTTTAAAATACCAGAAATCAATCAACAAACAGAAGCGATAAAAGCAGCTAACACCGTATTATTTGATAGACTTTCTCGACCGGAATTTGGCCCAATTGTTGAAAACCTGGAAAAACATGGAGAAGTGATAACAGAAGTATCTAATCACCAAACTAGAATTGGAGGATTATTTTCTCTAGGAGGTGGGGTGATGTCGGCGAATGGTGCTATCATCACCAGTGATTTAAACTTCTCTGAAATCGTTAACCACCCATTAGAAAAAGTTCATATGGGAGTTATTCAACTCCAACCAGGTGTTGACCCGCAAAGTATCATTAAAAAAGTCTCAAAAGACCTACCTCGAGATGTGAAGTTAATGACTTTAGAAGACTTCATGCAACTTGAGAAAGACACTGTAGCACAATCTACACCCATCGGATTTATTTTTAATATGGGTACAGTGATAGGATGTGCATTTGGTGGCATCATTGTTTATCAAATTCTGTACACACAAATTTCTGACAGTTTAGTTATCTATGCCACATTTAAAGCAATCGGATATGCAAATTCATACATGGTAAAAGTGGTTTTGCAACAAGCATTTTTAATGTCCTTAATTGGATACATCCCTGGATTTGCTTTATGCATATATATATATAGCTTTGTTCAAGATGCGACTCGGTTGCCAATGTTTATGACGATAACTAGAGGTGTCATGGTGATGGTACTAACAATTGTTATGTGTTCCATAGCCGGAATGTTAGCGATGAGTAAACTTCGCTCTGCCGACCCAGCCGAACTTTTTGGATAAAGTCTACCAATTTTCAATGAATAATTTGTGGTTTGTAATTAACTCCACAATTTAGAGCAAAGCGTCTCAATCAAAGAGTTTACTGAATTTTGAAGTTTCAATTCTTAATTCTGATACCAAGCATTTATTAATCTTCTATCTTTAAGGTAATCATCATGTTTCCATCTCCTATTATCTCAGTTCAATACCTTAACCATTACTTTGGAAAAGGTACATTACGGAAACAAGTTTTATTTGATGTCAGTTTATCAATTGACTCTGGTGAAATTGTTATCTTAACAGGTCCTTCTGGTTCAGGAAAAACAACTTTATTAAGCTTAATGGCTGGTTTACGTACTGTACAAGAAGGTAGCGTAAAAGTATTGGGAAGGGAAATCTATCGCGCCAGCAATCAAAAGCTATTACAACTACGTCGTCAGATTGGATATGTTTTCCAAAAGCATAATTTAGTACCCTTCCTAACCGCAAGTCAAAATGTACAAATGACTATGGAATTAGGTAAAAATATGTCTCGTAAAGAAATGTGTCGTGAGGCAGAAGCGATGCTGGAATTAGTAGGTTTAAAACACCGTATTAATTATTATCCTGAGCAACTTTCTGAAGGACAAAAACAACGTGTGGCATTTGCACGGGCGTTAGTTACTAAACCTCAATTAATTCTTGCTGATGAACCAACAGCATCACTCGATAAAGCAAGTACTCACACTGTAGTCGAAACCTTAAAAAATCTTGCCAAATATCATGGTTGTTCCATTCTCTTAATTACTCATGACAATCGCATTCTTGATATGGCTGACCGTATTATTCACATGGAAGATGGTTACTTAAAGAATAATGTTCGCATTGCTTGATAAACTGATTTGCTTACACCAGCAAAATTTCATTTTTCTCAATCTAAACAAACATTAACGTTAATTCTAGGAGATATTTCTCATTGCATCTACACTGAACAATTAAATCACATACAGCGGGAAACCCGCCTGCTTTCGTAACCGTCAACAGCCAACTAATACGTCACTTTAGGCGTCAAAGATAGCCTCTCCACCGGGTTACGATTCAGGGCTTGTTTGATATTACTGATTTGTGTGCCATCTGGTTGCACTGTTGCCGAAAATTCAAAGATTAGCCGCAGCGATACATCGGCTTTGATATCAGGACTACCTAACAAGGTGTTGACAGGATCTTGGAAACTCTGAAATCCTTTGACAGAACCTTGATATTCTTATCTTATAAATTGTTCCCCAACGGTAATGGTTGCCGTTTGGTCGATTTGCAAGGGAAATTTCCCCAACAGTGGGAAAGCCGTCATTAGCTTGCGGTAATCCATGACTTGATCCACAGAAATTGCCAGAGATTTTATCGCCTGGACTTTATTGTCCTGAATGCGATCGCCCAATTCATTAAACACCCTATCCAGGGTACCATCCAAGTCAAATTCTTCTAGTTTTACCTGGAATAAGCCAAATGTCCATGTACCAGTTCCAACTGGTTTCAAATTTCAAATAAGTTATTTTCCGCAATAAGACCCATGAGGGAAAAGAGTTACGCTAACAGCGCCACGCCTGGGCTTTTTACCATTTTACGCCTAATATAGCCAAAATCTCTTTAACTGGCGCTTTTTGAGCTTCTAGCTCTTCAATTCTCTTTAATAACCCTTTTGGAATATACCTACTCTTTTTGACCAGGCGATCGCCATCTTTCCAAAACTCGTAGTGATACCAAGCTTGAGGATAATCTTTGCCGTGAAGGGTAATAGTTTTCCACTGAATTGAGCCACTGCCTAACCCCTTGTCTCGTCTTGTTTTACTAGGGCTGTCTTTACTGGTGGTTGCTTCCACCTGTCCCCCATCGTTACTAGGGCTATCTTTAAGGGACACACATGAAGGCTCTTCCTGAGTACTAGGGCTTTTTTTACTGGTGGTTATTTCATTGTTACTAGGGCTGTTTATAATATCCCCCAGTAATGTGTTTTTACTAGGGCTTGGCACAACACCCAGTAATCCCAAAATCTCTATTACTGGTCGTTTCTGTTCCTCTGCTTCTTGAATAACGCCTCGTAATTGCTTAGGGATGTACTTGGTTCTCTTCAGACCGTTTTCCTTCCAGTGATAATAAGCCTGGGGGTATTCCTTTCCATTCTTGGTAATGGTGCGCCAATAAATAGTGCCGTTACCCTCACCCCAATTTCTGCGCTTTTTACTAGGGCTGCCATTACTGGGGGATATATGGGACTTAGAGGAGTTTGTACTAGGGCTGTCTTTACTGGGGGGTATCTCTATCTGTTCGGAGTCTTTACTAGGGCTATTTTCGATATCCCCCAGTAAAAATTCAGAGACACCCCACTCATCATCTGTTCTTTGTTGGGCTTCCTCCTTATATAGAAGTTGAGCTGGTAGGTGAATGACGCCATACAACTCAAAGACTTCTCTAAACAGCTGGGCATTATCACCCCAGTAAATTAAGCAGTGAGATTGTCGTGCTGGTAACTTTGGCTTGTAGTTGGTATCCAAAAACTTGATTCTGCCCGAACACAAGTAGACGGGCTGAGTCGCAAGCACCGGACTGCACAAGAGCGGCAGTCCGAACTGTAGGTTGCTGCTCTCGCCGTCAAAACCCAGTATCCAGCCATTAGGGCGGAAGGTTTCGACGGTAGTTTGAGGAATCGGCTCTTTCATCATTCCAAATTCCTGATAATTCCATAGGATTTGTCGAAGAACATAGTTGCCGTGCCTGTATCGCCATGCCGTGCCTTAGCCATGATTAGTTCTAGGATTCCTTGGTCTAGAGTGTCCGGGTTGTAGTACTCGTCCCGGTAAGCGAGTATTATATTGTCTGCTACCATCTCTAAGATTCCCGACTGGCTGAGATCGCTCATCATTGGGCGCTTGTTTTGCCTTCCCTCAACTGCTCTAGAGATTTGAGAAAGTGCCAAGACGGGAACATCTAATTCCCCTGCCATTTTGTAAAGTCCCCTCGCCACATCTCCTAGTTCGTAGCTCCGGTTGCCTCCAGTGTCCTCTGCCATCATTTGCAGGTAATCAACTACAACCAACCCCAGCTTGCCTTCTTTTGCCTTGACCTGACGGCATTCGGAAGCAATTCCAGAAACGGTAATGCCTCTTGAGTTATTGATGTACAGCGGTAGTTCTCTTGCAATACCAACGATTTTGGCAATGCTGCTAAATTCCCATTCCTCTAAAGGTTCAAATCCTGCCCGGTGTCTGCGGATGCGATCGCTTCTTAAGGGTATCAAGCCGAAATGCCTGTAGGCAGCTAAAACACTAATTAAACTCCACAGTCTGTACTCCAGCTGCTTCTTAGTCATCTCTAGGGAAAAGATAATGACAGGTAGGTTGTGGAGCAGTATCATTTGGAGAGCCAAAAAAAGTGCAATCTGGCTCTTTCCCATTGACGGTCTCCCGGCAACTATAGTGAGCGTGCCGCCTTCAAATCCCACCATCAAGTTATCGAGTTCATAAAGCCCTGTAGGGTAAATGGGGCTAGATGACTGTAATTGCTCGTAAGCAGCAATATTAATCGTGCTGTTATGTTCGGTGTTTGAACAAAATTTTTGGTGAGAAACTTGGAAAACTTTCTGCTCTGATTGGTCGAGGATAATTGGTAACTCAGTTTCTGTCTCGTAACCCAGATGGACAATTTCATTACCGGCTTTAATTAACTGCCGCCGTAGATATTTCTCCATTACCAACGCGGCTAGGGTGTCGATGTTGACAGCACTGACTGTACAGTCTACGAGGGAGACTAGTTTATTTCTACCGCCAATGCGAGCGAGTAAGTCATGGTCTGCAAGCCAATTTATGACCGACAGCAAGTCCGTAGGTTTGCCGAGTCGGTGAAGGCGCAGTGCTGCTTGATAGATATCTTTGTGAGCAGTAATGTAAAAAGCTTCTGGAACCAGATGATCGCTCACCCTGCTAACCGCTTCTGGATCTAGCATTATCCCGCCCAAAATCGCCTCTTCCGCCTCAATGTTTTGTGGTGGCAATCGGTCAGTCATACTTCACCCTGCAAGCCAAGCATAGCTTGCTGACGCTGTTCCTCAATTTCTTGTTGAAACTTTTTGGCAATATGTCGGCTGCTTTGGTTGTTTTTAGATTTGTTGATTTGTGTTTTTTGCTTCGCCAAGAATTTTTGGTAATAAACCTCCCAACGGTTTTTTCCGGCTTTGTTGCTATGAGCTAACCAAGCCTCTATGTCGTTGACAGGTTGGCTGAGATTTTTTGTAAGTTCCTCACAGAAATTCAAAAAATTCGCTCGCTGGCTTTCTGAGAGAGTCTGAATAAATTCTGAATAATCTGAATATATCTGAGACTCTTTATAAACCTTACGTTGTAAGGGTTTTGGGCTACGTTTTTCTGAAGTCTCAGAATTATTTCTGGATTCTCGGAATTTTTTCTGGGTTTCTGGAATTTTTTCTGAAGTCTCAGAATTTTTTCTGGATTCCCAGAAATTTTCTGGATTCTCAGAATCAGACTCTTGTTGAGAATTTACCCATTCTATGGTGACTTTGCCTGACTTGATGTTGATGGCATGGTTTTCTTTGAGTTTGGCGATCGCTTCATAGACACTGCTTTCTGGAAGAAGCCATCGTAGTGCAAACTCTTTGGGAATAACTGTAATCGGGCGATCGCAGAAAGGGTTTTCGTACCTAAGCGCTAAATGAACAAAGGCAGCATTGTTGATTAGCTTGGTTTTCCGCAGGGCAATAAGTTCGGCTTTTTGAAGGGGGTAAAATTCGCCCTGTATCCTACCCTGTTTATCTCTCTGTGGTTTGGGTATCATGGCTTCACCTCCTCAAAGGTCACAACAACGTTGAATTCTTCGCAGGTAGCAGAGGCTAGTGCCAGTTTCGCTAAATCAGTACGACCAAAAAGGTGAATACGCTTGCTGTGTTCTGGGAAAAAGGCAGAGTAAGCAAGGATTTTGCCCAGTGCTTCTTTCCAATCACTAATATCCTTAATCTCAATAACTCCAGATTCAGTAAGTAGGTCAATGCGACCCACGGCAGTGACTACCTCAACCTGACCGCCCAATTCGGCTTGGAGACGCTCGCGTATTCGGCGCTCAGTATCCGCGTATTTTGACGAACTAAAAGCAAACCACTTTGGCAGCAACTCAAGAGTCTTGAGCTTTCGTAAGTCTTTCTCTACGGTGTCAACGCTTGCCCCAATTCGTTCTGCTATCTCAGCAAGGGTAGGAAGATTTTGATAAAGTTCCCTTGCATCCTGCACTTCATCAAATAAAGAATCAACAACTTTTAGGTAAATCCACAAACGAATTTGGGAACCTATCAGCTTGTTTGAGATAATGACTGCTACATCAGCTTTGGTAATATCTATAACGCCAGGGATTTCTAGGTTAAGTCCTATAGAGGTGTGTCTTTGGCGCTTTTTAGTCATCACTGCACCTCCTCGAAAGTCACGAGAACTGCGAACTCCCAACAGGTTTGGGTTGCAAGTGCCAGCTTTGCTAAGTCCTGTTTTCCAAATAGGTGAATGCATTTGCTATGTTCAGGAAAAAATGCTGAGTAAGCCAGTATCTTTCCTAGAGCTTCCTTCCAGTCATTGATGTTTTTGATTTCAATAACCTCAGATTCGGTAAGCAGGTCAATGCGACCTACAGCTGTGACTACTTCCATCTCACCACCAAGTTCTGCTCTTAGTCGCTGGCGTATTTTGGCTTCAGCATTATCTTGCTCCCTAAATTGAACCTCAAAGCATTCAGGTAGCCAATTTTTCTCTTTTAAAGGCAGTATTGCTCGACTGACAGTGCTTTTATCCCTTTTCAAATCAGATGCAATGACGCTACATGAGATACTTATCCTTTCATAGCTAGGGTTGACTGTTTTGAGATAGTAAAGGACATCTACTTCTGCTGGTTTTAGTTCCCGGTTGGCTCTTAACCATTCCTCATGCTGAAGTGGGTAAAACTTCCCTTGAATTTTGGAATTGTTCTGCGTCATAATTTCCTTAGTAATGACAAATTTCCAGCCCCTGTCCTGCCAGACTGGGGCTACTTTTCAAGGCTATTGGCTTTCAGCTATTCCTTGATGGCTGCCGAAAATTGCTTAACTTGTGCCTCAAAGGTATCGCCATGTAAGCTAGTAGTACCTGAAGTTGTGCCCTACTTCCTTTAAGATGATGTTATATGTTTCAGTAAGAGTAAGTCGTTGGCTCAGTTTAGCGAGAGGAAATCCTTTGCTACCATTGAGTTATCCATGTCTTTAAAAATCCTAATACAGTTCTCTTTAAATATCGCATACTATAACAACTACCTAATCCTATAATTGGCTTGGCAATGCAAAATTTTGTAACAGAGGAAACTCCTCTTTACCAGCAACTATTTGACGAGATGTTCGACAGGTTTAACCTTTCGGCAAAAGTTGTAGCCAAGCAAGCTGGAGTTTCAGAGGTGCTAATTTCCAGATTTCGTAAGGGAAAGGCTGATTTGGGAACTGGAAAGTTTCTCGCATTGCTAGGGGCTGTTCCTACGGAAGCGCGGGAGTGGTATTTGTCTCAGTTGCTAGGGGCGAAGCCTGGGGTGAGCCTACGAGTGCTTGTATCTGCTGCTTCTCCTGCAGAAAGAGTGGAAATCCTTAACTTAATTGGCCATTCTTTCCTAGAAGACCGTAAAACTATTGAGCCAAGTGAATTGATGTCACAAGCAGTATGATAGTGAGCAATCCCACTTTATGGGTGAACATAGGGGATGTCGGTGGATGTGGACGTGTTACCTGCCCACATCCACGACTGGGAGGAGTCACCCCTTCGGGGAAGTCAAAAGTCACGCATTCAAAAGTCACGCATTGAAGACCCCACGGATGAATCCAGGGGCTTGAATAAAGTTGCTCCGCATTTTTTATTTTCCATAAATAAATTTAGGGGCTTGTATCCTTTTCTTTTTCGGTCACCCCTTCGGGGAAGTCAAAAGTCACCCCTTCGGGGAAGTCAAAAGTCACGCATTCAAAAGTCAAAGCTGTAGCCCAGATCCACCCCCCGCCCATAGATAATATCCGAATACCTTCGTTTTTGATGTTCAGTGCTGCATTACCATCACGATCATGATGAGTATTACACGATGGACAATCCCATTCACGAATATCGAGCGTTAACTCGTCTATGACATAACCACAGCATGAACAGGTTTTGGAATTGGGGAAGAACTTCCCTATCTCCACAAGTTGACCATCCTTGACTTTTAACTTGTAGTCTAGGAACTGTACTTTAGACTAAAAAGCAAACATAAGCGAGGGCAACAACTTCGTCTTCGCGGCTTGAAGTTTCCTGCCTCTGTATTTTGGTACTATTTTAAATGTAATAATAGTTGTAAATTTTTCCAGCCACTTACTTATGTCTAATAGCTTTGATTTAGCAGGAATTACCTTATCTGATGATATCAAATTACAACTTGAGTCTTTAGATTATATAAATCTATCGCCATCAGTATCAGAAAATTATTTAGATTATGACCATGATTTGCAGTTAAATTTAAACAAGATTTTTAATCTTAATAGTACAGTTCCATACATGGATATCGCACTTAAGACAATTATTTTTGAAATATTCGGTAATCATGAAATTACAATATCTGCACTAAAATATAGAGTTTATCAAAATGATAAAGAAATTGAAATCAGTTTTAAAGGATTAGTAAATGACCTAAATATTGAAGTAATTTTTGGCAAGAAAGCCATATTAAAATATAATTTATCTAAAAATTTTAGTTTTCAATCTATCACCAATCAATTTCCGATTATTAATGATTTCAAATTAAACAGCCCAGAGTTAATTATAGCTAATATTGACTCTTCTTTAATACATTCATCTTTAGGTTTTATTAACTTAAGCAGAGGATGTAACTTTATCGGAGATATTGATTTAAATAATGTCCATCCCATTTTCAGTACCTTAATTGATGAAGACATAGAAATTGCTTGCTTCAAAGCCATAATTAATTTTAATCCTGCGGGAGATTTTAGCTTAACAGGCAATATTCCTAGCGATATTCAGCTATTTTCTCAGCAACAATTTAAAGCTACTTTTAATAAATTACTCATTGGGTTAAATATTAGTGCTGATTTAGAGCCAAACTTCGCATTAACTGGAAATTTGATTCTTCAAGGCTACGATCCCACCCAAGAAAACGAACCTAAACTATTTCTCTCTGGTACTCTCTCCCTCGAACCCGAATCTTTAACAGCGTTCTTCTGTCAACAGAGCGAAAAATCTTGGTGTAATCCCTACGGGTTGGTAGGGACTGAACTTCGCCATGTCAGGTTTCAAGGAGGCGGAACGTATTTACCTCCTTACTTCGATAACTTTGGCTTTATTGGTGATTTGAAATGGGAAAAAACAGATCTTGAGGTAGCATTCCTCATGGATATTAATGATCCTGAAAGGTTAGCTTTAATTTTAAATCCCAGAGAATCGGTTAGCTTAATAGATTTGTGGCGAGGGCCAGTCACTTCCTTTCTTGCCAAACAGGTAGGCTATTCAGTTGATCTAGTTAACAAAGCACTAGAATTTTTAGGAAAATTGGTGAACTTAAACATTGAACGAATTGATGGCGATGGAGACGGAAAACTCAATCCTTTAATTAAATATGTTCCTTTTCCAACGACAATTGCAGGTCAAGCAATATCAGAAGGTTTGGAAATTAATGGCAAAATTAATGCTTGGGAGCGTGAGGCAACTCTAATTTTTCAAAGCGATAAAACGTTTAAGGATGTTAGGGGCTCGTTAAAAGTTTCGGAAATAGATTTAGGATTTTTGGAAATTAAGGGAACCGATGATAATAGTTTAGATTTAGCCTTAAAGATAACGCCTACCGAGCAGTATCTTCAAGGGGATGGTTATTTAGAAATTTTTGAGAACGAAATTGCCAACGTTGAATTTAAAGTTACACCTAACAATGCCACATTTAAAAACTTTGACCTAAATTTAGCCAATCTTTTAGCTATTGATGTTGATGCCTTGAGTATCGATATAAAATCTGGTAATGGTAGTGGTTCAGGAACGATTTCTGTTTTGGGTAACACCTTAGCAGGTATTACGTTTGATGTTACGCCAAATAGTATTGCTCTGAAGAATGTTCAGTTGAGTTTAGCTGGTTTCTTAACTTTCACTATTCCCAGCCTCACAGTTGACTTGTCAAAGCAAAGTGCATCAGGATCAGCAAATATTATTGCTTTTAATCAGTCTTTGGGTAGCGGCACGTTATTGTTTAACACTCAGAAAATTTCAATTAATAATGTAGCTCTTAATTTAGCCAATATTATAAAGCTCAATGTTCCTAGTTTTAAACTTGATTTAACTAGTAGAAAGCTTTTTGCTTTAGGCGATGTTACTCTGCTCAGTAAACAATTCACTGCGTTAGGTATCAGCCTGAGTGAAGATGGATTTCAAGCTATGAGTAATTTTAATTTTGGCATTTTAGCTTTCAACGGCGCTACAGTTACTTTAGGCAAAGGAACTAATGGTAATATTAATAACTCTGCCAGTCTTGCAGGAAACCTCAAGTTTTTAGGTTATACTTTTGCTAATATCACTGCTAGCTTGAGTAGCAAAAAAATAACGACATCAGGTAGGTTTAATTTTGCTGGCGTTCTGATACTGAAAGGAGTAAGCAATCAAAAAAATGCAACAATAATACTTAAGAAAGTCAAGAATGGATTATATTCAGTTAGTATCATAGGTAGCTTTTATTTGTTAGGTCAAGAGTTGACCTCATGGGCTATCAGTCATAACAATGGAACTGTAAAAATTTTAGGGATAAAAATCATCAATAACTCCAGCCGTACAAAAGCAATACATGAGTGATTTGGCACTCCTCAGCCTAAATTCGACTTTATCCATTTAGGCGGCATAGCCCAAGGTATCGGTTAAACGTTCCAACAAAGCACGAGGGATTTTTACCATATCGGAGAGTGTGTAATTGTTTCTGTTAATCCTACCAGCCCACCTATCAGGAACTTATCTATCCAACTTGTTAGGGTTTTATAAGTGCAAGATATCACCCAATCCCAGTAACCCACTGCTACTTGAACGATGGAAGATCATAGGTGAAGAGTTTACGATTCCTGATATTTATGTATCCCTAAAAGCTCAGTTGATAGATAGCAACGGGAAAGTGAACAAACAAGCTGTCTCAGTTGATTTAGAAAGTTGAACCTCTGCTAGAGTATCTTTTAGCAGTAATGCATCGAGATGATCAAATAACAGACCAAATGTTTGAGGGGGTAAGCAGCGCGAAAGCTAAGAGGATGTCTGAGAAGTCAAAAATGTCATGCTGTTAGCGTAGCTCCTCGCTCTGCGAGGCACGGAGCGCCAGCGCAGTGAACGCGAGTGCGTGCGCCAAGGGCGCTCAGCATCTGAAAAATTAACGATAAACTGGGATTCTGACTCCCAAGGGGACACGCTTCGCGTTGGCGAAGCCTGCGCTTTGCGCTTACGTTCCACTTCGTTACCCTCAGAATGACAAAATATACCTTGCTTAAAGTTTTCAGATATCCTCTAAAATTCTAATTTATCAAAAAACATTAGATTGGGTACGCACAAAACAGCGTCCAAAAGACCTTAATCGTGACCTCACCGCACTAGAGACAGAAGGCTTACAGCGGATGCTCCCAAGCGGGTTTGTGTGTTACGCAAACAGGTGGAGAATTTACTTCAATAGACATCTGGTGAAAAACAATGTAGAGACGCGCCATGGCGCGTCTCTACAAGGATTGTAGACAACGCAAAATTAATTTCTGGAGATATCTAATAAAACATATAGCGGTTCTTACTTGAGTGCAATACATCAAGAAATAAGAACCACAGATGGACACAGATGGACACAGATAAATCTGTACTTCATCCAAACGAGAAGCGTTATATTGAAGAGCGGCTAAAGTTTGATGATGACCGAACAAGGCAAAAGTTAAAAGTTAAAAGGCAAAAGAAAGAAAAAGAAAAAATGGTTTCAAGCCCCTAAATTTCTTTATGGAAAACCAAAAAAGATTTTTTTTGAGACACATAGTGCGAGAAAAAAAGGCGTCCGCAACAAAAATTCCCTAATTTTAATTATGGGGATTCTCTTTTTACTTTTCTCTTTTTACTTTTTAAGCTGCATTAATCGCTATCCTGCGCGGTGCTGCTTTGCGACGGGCTGACGTGGTGAAGCTTATAGCGCTTTTCATTGAGCGTGAGGTACACGGGTAGGGGCTGTTCTATGCTTATTGGTGTCAACTTAAAGTGAAAACTTTGTTATAACGTTACAGTATGCCTTATCCTACTCGCCCACAATTGTCGCTTTACCCCACCCCGGTTTTGTCTTGCGCCAAAACCTCCCCTCCCCTTGCCAAGGGGAGGGGTAAGGGGTGGGGTAAAACCAACGTGGAATTAATGGTTAAACGTGATTGTTGACACGTTAGGGCATTTACCAGCCCCTACGACAGACTGTACTTCAGTCGGTTGAAAAAAGCTATAATATCTCACTCCAATCCTACAATTACCGCAAGATATGACCAGGAAGAAAAAGGTACAAGCCCCCAACTTCAGTTATGGGGTTCTTTGTTTTGAATGCGTGACTTTTGACTTTTGACTTCCCCGTTCGCGCAGCGTCTCCGATAGGAGAAGGGGCTGACTGTCGCCCAGAGGAGAGGAAACGCCGCGCTGCTGCACAGTTGGAAATTTTGGGGCGTTAGGAATATCATCGCAGAGATGACTGTCATCCTTAACATTGGGGTTGTTTTTCAGATAGTCAGAAATCCAAGCACAACCACGTGTTAGTAAGTCATCTAAATCCAGATTCCACAGTTCGACAGTGTTGTCAGAACTACTACTGGCAATCGTCTTGCCATCCGGGCTGAACACCACACTTGAGACCGAACCGCTATGCTCCTTTAGGGTATGCTGTAGCTGCCCGTTTAGATTCCATAGCTTCACGGTGTTGTCATAACTACTACTGGCAATCGTCTTGCCATCCGGGCTGAACACGACACGTAAGACCGAACCGCTATGCCCCTTTAGGGTATGCTGTAGCTGCCCGTTTAGATTCCATAGCTTCACGGTGTTGTCAGAACTACTACTGGCAATCGTCTTGCCATCCGGGCTGAACACCACACTTGAGACATAACCGCTATGCTCCTTTAGGGTATGCTGTAGCTGCCCGTTTAGATTCCATAGCTTCACGGTCTTGTCTCTACTACCAGTGGCAATCGTCTTGCCATCCGGGCTGAACACCACACTATTGACCTCACGGCTATGCTCCTCCAAGCGGTTGTGTTCTTTCAATCCGTAAACAACTTCTCGCAGAGCAACAATCGCTTTTATGCGGTTATCTGAATTTACAGCATCACCATATTTTTTCACACTTTCCCCAGCTTTCAACCCGGATAATAAAGCATCTAGTTCATAACCTGAGGCAAAAAGATTTTCTGTCGTCAAACTTTGAACTGAAATCTCTGCATTTGTCAGGGCTTTTTCAGCACGTAAACGTTGTGCATCGGCATTTAAACGTTGTGTGTTAGCATAAAATGCCATCCCCGCCATAAAAATTGAAAATACCAACAATATCGCAACATAAGGAAGTGCAGGCTTATAACGCTCCCAGAAATCCCGTAAATTCAACGGTAAGTGCTGATTGATCCAGCTTAAATTAAACACTCGTTGATAAATGGGATTTCGCACTTTCAATACCCCATTCTTCCTTTTGACGACACCCGACAGCTTCAGGTGAGATTTGATGATTGACTGCTCTTCATCAGCAACGGGGCGTTTCCCTCGCCGAATTTCTCGATAAATTGTTAAAACAGCCGCTTTGTCTGGTGCGCGTTTGGTCAGCATATCACGCACAAACTGCAAGTTATTATCCTGCTCACTTATCGCACCGAAAAAGTTGCTACTCACTATGCGGTCAATATCAGCTTTTGACCAATTTTTCTGAGATTGCTGGCTAATAATATAAAAAAGACGCTGCGTTAAGTACGGATGACCTTTTGTCCAAGAGAGTACCCACTGCAACACCTGCTGTGCTTTAGGAGTTGGCAACCCCAATCCCTCTGCCAGCGGTTTTGCTTCATTCAAGGTAAAATCAGTTAAGTCAACTCGCTGACCAACATTAAATGGTGTCCGCTTTGGATCTCGTATCAAGTCGCCGGGAGTTGCGACACCAAATAAGACAAAAGAAAGCCGCTCAAATTCTGAGAAAAAAGCACGAGAGACGTAGAGATAGCGAATAGCTGCATAAAAATCGTCTGTAAAATCTAGGCTCAGAGTGGTATCAATTTCATCAATAAAAATCACCACTGGTGAGGTGATTTCAACTAATAACACCCGCTGAAAAAATTCTGTCAACCGTTGTGTAAAACCGAGATGCGCGTGTGCAAGCCACCATTGGTGTACATCGGTATCCAGCATCAATTGTGCTTCTATCTGAATGAGTAAACCTAGATACCACTGTTCAGCGCTTGTGACTTGTGTCCCTATCCCCGTCAAGTCAATCATCACTGACTCAATCTTTTCAGTTCTCAGTTGACGAGCAGTCCGCACCATTAAACTAGATTTACCCATCTGACGCGGTGTGAGAACATAAGCAAATTTTCCTTCTCGACACAGTGCTAACAGTTCCTCATCTGCACGTCTTTGAATGTAAACCCCACTCCGGTTTGTCTGCACTGTTCCACCAACAGTGTAAATGCTTGCATCAGCCATGCAGATTCTCCCGGAAATATTCGGCGTACAATTGACAACGTGGTAGGGCTGACTGTCCAGATGAGCGTACCAATCCAGCACCCCGCAACCGCCAGAAAATTTGCATATCCGGACAGATATTTTGGCTGATGACAAGCTGCAAACCTTGTATCAATTCTTGCTTATCATATAAGAGTGACAACAGCCGCCGCAGATGGTCCCCAAAAGGTCCAGAAGCAGCAGTAGCATTGGTAAATAATTCTGTTGGAGTGATTTGTCGGCTGGCGACTAAGTACAGCGCTTTCCGCACCAAGTAAGGATGTCCACCAAGCAAGCGAAGCAATTGTTGCAGCGAGTTGGCGTCAAAAGGTGAACCATGACGGCGATTGAGTTCGGCAACCTGTTCCGGTGTAAAATCTTCTAGTTCAATGATTTGCCCCACATTAAACGGAGATTGATTCAGGTCATCAATTAACTGATAAGGTTCTGTAGAAGTGACGAGTACTAAATCTAATTCGTCTAAACTAGGATAAATCGCACGGCTATTATGCCAGCTACGCAACATCCCAAAAAAATCATTGCGGAAGTTGGTGTCAAAAACTCTATCGACTTCATCCATTGCCAATACCAATGGACTACCTAACCCTTTTAAAATATGGCGTTGTAAGTAGCGATCGCAACGCTGAATCGTGGTTAAGTTGAGACGAAAATACTCCTCCACTTTGTCTTCCACCTCCAGCACATCGCTTATCCAACAACAGAAGTGACGGAAGAATTGTTCCTCATCGTTGAGTACAGAATTGTTCAACTGTTGAAAATCAAGATAAGCAACTCGCTTACCCGCATTTCTCGCCGCCTGAATTATCCGCATCAATAATGAACTTTTCCCAACTTGCCTGGGTCCTTTGATGGGAATTGTTACACCAAGCTGTACAATAGTTCTCAACGCAATTGCGTCCGCGTTGCGTTCTACATAAAATGCCGATTCAGGTTTCATCGTCCCGGATGGCATTTCTAACACCACTGGCTGTGCAAATGGAGTTGGTTGTTCCAACGGTGACGGTTCACTTATCTGGGGTAAATGAGTTTTAGCTTCAAGGTTAATGCTTAGGGAACCACCTGAAATTGCTTGCCTTAACTCTTCTATGAGACGCGGCGTATCCTCTGCACTACCCCAAAATGCCCAATTGATGTGCTTCAAGTAGATGCTGAGGGGATGGGGAAACGCTTCTTGATATGCTAAACGCACTGGGAGAATAACAGGTTTTCCTCCTTGCGATTGTGCTAATTCTACCGCAAGGGAGATTTCCCACTGCACCATTTCGCTATTAACAGATTGTTCAGACAGGAAAACGATGAGAAAATCAGTACTTCTTAATTCTGTTTCAATGCATTCTGCCCAGCGTTTGCCTACCAGTATTCTTTGGTCAATAAAGACATTGTGCTGTTGTGACAATTCCTGGTAAACTTGAATCGCGACAGGTTCATCCGGTTCAACATTGCGCTTGTAACTGATAAAGATGCGCTGTCTTGAAGTCGTGGAAGCAATCGTGTCTTGATTGCTGTTTCTAGATTTTAAGACTGGTGTTTCTGACTCGGGAATTCCTTCTAAATCAATCGAAGTGGAACCAAATTCAAAAGCATCTTCGTAGTTTCTGCCTGCACCGATCGCATCATAAAACCCAATGGCGAACTTAATGGCTGCGCGATCGCCAACTGCTTGACTCATCCCAATCACACAATCTATGTCTTGGTGAATCGCCAAAGCTTGTTCCTCACTATAGCAGGCGTTCAGCAAGACACACTCTACTTTGTCTTTAAATAATTTAAATAACCTTGCTAACGATTGACTACTGACAAGTTGCAATTCTCCAGAATTATTCTCCAGCGCCAAGCCATCACTCCCCGTTCCATGTCCGGAAAAATGCACAATTTGCGGTTCGTAATCTAACAAAGCGCGTCGCAAATCGTCTACTCGTATTGCCCATTTGGTAATGATTTCAAATTGCTCCCGCTTTTTTGCACGTTCCAACCCCGCCTGAATTTCTCTGACTTCCTCATCCAGACGTAACTTAGAGGTGTTCTGTGGGTTAGCTGATAAAATCAGAATTTTCTTCACTTCGGGTATCAACTGCTGTAGAATTTGGTGTCATTTATCGAGCGATCGCCAAAAACCTGATTATGGGAGTCAGACTTATTTGCTAATTAAGTGCAAGCCAAATCAACTTATGCACGAGTGAGATAGAAACGGGAAATTTTTGCGCTCATCTGAACTATTGTAGAACCGCACGGTAGCACTACACAAAAGGGGTATCTTTGTGGAATGTGAGAAATTGGGATAAAGGTAGAATGTGCGTGCAACGCACAGCCACAAGAGTTTTCTCTAGCACAAGGAGCGTGTGTACAGTCTTTGACTTTTAACAATTATAGGTCTTACGCATTGACGGACAACGCAGACTGTGCATGACATTCTCGTTACAAGGCTCTGCTTTGTAATGCTCTTTAAGGAGGCTCTGCCTCCCCATTTAATGGAAGGCAGAGCCTCGCCTAATTACATTCCCAGGCAGAGCCTGGGAACGAGGCAACGGGACGAACGGCGAAGTTTCGTTCCCCACATGATAGTTAATTTGTAAAGTGCGTAAGTCCTGAATTACCAGTTATCAGTTATCAGTTATCAGTTATCAAGATGTCCCAAGTCAATCTTCTCACTGCGGCTGGTACTATTCACTGTTTTAAAACTTGGATCGTAAATGAAGCTTTCCTTGGATAGAAGGAATTGAGGCTGAAATTGCGGCAATTTATCTGTTTTCAGGATTGGTTAAAATAGCTTTTGGTTGATTAGCATTAAATAGAGAAGCAGACAATAGAATAACCGGTTTGTTTGTTTGGTTTTCTCCATAATGAACCATTCCGGCAGGTTCAATTAAAGAATCTCCCACGGTAAGCTGTATAGTTTTCCCTTTTTGAAGAATCAATTGTGTACCATTAGCTTTCGTTACTTTCGCCTCTCCTTGCACAACAGTATAAGTTAAAGTTCCCGCCTCTACTCGTTCAATCTGCATTCCCGGATGAGTATGAGTAGGGAGTTTTGTTCTTGGTGCGATGGTATAGCGTACAAGCTCAAGAATCTGCTTTTGATCTTGAGTCGGATAGCCACTCGCTAAAACTTCACGGCTAACAGATTTCGTGTAAGTATTGGGTGAGGAGCTTTCTTGGCTGTTAACAACTACACTGCTAAAAGCCAGGATAGCTAAGGGGAGAATCACAGACGCTTTTTTCATCTTAGAGGAAGTTGATAGGTTTTTTGTTTCATGGTGTTTTCTGGAGTGAGGGAATCAGAATTTGTTAGCTTTTTTCATCAGGTATGATATAATTTTAGGCTAATTAGTTATGATTCCCACGTTGACTGCACCCCACCCCTTTATCCCCTCCCCGCAAGCGGGGAGGGGACGTGAAGCGTAGCTTTACGGGGGTGGGGTTCTTCAGCAATGATAAGTAATCAACCGAACCTGATATGAGCCAGTTTTCTACTTTTACAGCTATTTTCAGGTAAATAGACCACATTTGCCGTAGGGACACAGCATTGCTGTGCCCTTACACTGTGGTTCAAATACCTGAAAACTGCTGTAAATCAGTTATCAGTTATCAAGTACCCGCAGTATCAGCGGCTGGTACCTGCGGCTGCTACTGTTCACTCTTCACTGGTCACTCCAATCCTACAATTACCGCAAGATATGACCGTTGCCCAGAGGAGAGGAAACGCCGCGCTGCTGCACAGTTGGAAATTTTGGGGCGTTAGGAATATCATCGCAGAGATGGCGGTCATCCTTAACATTGGGGTTGTATTTCAGATAGTCAGAAATCCAAGCACAACCACGTATTAGTAGGTCATCCAAATCCAGATTCCACAGTTTCACTGTGTTGTCAAAACTGCCACCAGAGGCGATCGTCTTGCCATCCGGGCTGAACACGACACTAGAGACACCGCTATGCCTCTTAAGGGTATGTAGTTCCTGCCCAGACAGATTCCACAGTTTGACTGTGTTGTCATCACTACCAGAGGCGATCGTCTTGCCATCCGGGCTGAACACCACACTTGAGACTCCACTGTTATGCCCCTTAAGGGTATGTAGTTCCCGCCCAGACAGATTCCACAGTTTGACTGTGTTGTCAGCACTACCAGAGGCAATTGTCTTGCCATCCGGGCTGAACACCACACTATAGACCTCACCGCTATGCCCGTTAAGGGTATGCAGTAACTGCCCAGACAGATTCCACAGTTTGACTGTGTTGTCAGCACTACCAGAAGCAATCGTCTTGCCATCCGGGCTGAACACCACACTAGAGACTCCACTGTTATGCCCCTTAAGGGTATGTAGTTCCTGCCCGCTTAGATTCCACAGTTTGACTGTCGTGTCCTCACTACTAGAAGCAATCGTCTTGCCATCCGGGCTGAACACCACACTTGAGACTCCACTGCTATGCCCGTTAAGGGTATGCAGTAACTGCCCGCTTAGATTCCACAGTTTGACTGTGTTGTCCCAACTACCAGAAGCAATTGTCTTGCCATCCGGGGGGCTGAACACCACACTATAGACTATACTGCTATGCCCGTTAAGGGTATGCAGTAACTGCCCAGACAGATTCCACAGTTTGACTGTGTTGTCTCTACTACCAGAAGCAATCGTCTTGCCATCCGGGCTGAACACCACACTATGGACTATATCGCTATGCCCGTTAAGGTTATGCAGTAACTGCCCAGACAGATTCCACAGTTTGACTGTGTTGTCAGAATTACCAGAGGCAATTGTCTTCCCATCCGGGCTGAACACCACACTATAGACTCCACTGCTATGCCCGTTAAGGGTATGCAGTAACTGCCCAGACAGATTCCACAGTTTGACTGTGTTGTCAGAATTACCAGTAGCAATCGTCTTGCCATCCGGGCTGAACACCACACTTGAGACTTCACCGCTATGCCCCTCAAGAGTATGCAGTCCCTGCCCTGAGAAATTCCATAGTCTTACTGTGTTGTCATAACTAGCAGAAGCAATCGTCTTGCCATCCGGGCTGAACACCACACTAGAGACACCGCTATGCGCCTTAAGAGTATACAGTTCCTTCCCAAACAGATTATTCCATAGTCTTACTGTGTTGTCATAACTAGCAGAAGCAATCGTCTTGCCATCCGGGCTGAACAACACACTATAGACTATACCGCTATGCCCCTTAAGAGTATGCAGTAACTGCCCATTTAGATTCCACAGTTTGACTGTGTTGTCAGAACTACCAGAGGCAATTGTCTTGCCATCCGGGCTGAACAACACACTATAGACTATACCGCTATGCCCCTTTAGGGTATGCAGTAACTGCCCGCTTAGATTCCACAGTTTGACTGTGTTGTCCCAACTACCAGAAGCAATTGTCTTGCCATCCGGGCTGAACACCACACTATAGACTCCACTGCTATGCCCGTTAAGGGTATGCAGTAACTGCCCAGACAGATTCCACAGTTTGACTGTGTTGTCTCTACTACCAGAAGCAATCGTCTTGCCATCCGGGCTGAACACCACACGAGAGACTAAATCGCTATGCCCGTTAAGGTTATGCAGTAACTGCCCAGACAGATTCCACAGTTTGAGTGTGTTGTCCCAACTACCAGAAGCAATCGTCTTGCCATCTGGGCTGAACACCACACTTGAGACTTCACGGCTATGCCCCTTAAGAGTATGCAGTAACTGCCCGTTTAAATTCCACAGTTTGACTGTATTGTCATTACTACCAGAGGCAATTGTCTTGCCATCCGGGCTGAACACCACACGAAAGACTCTATCGCTATGCCCTTCCAATCGGTTGTGTTCTTTTACTCCGTAAACAACTTGTTGCAAAGCAACAATTGCTTTTGTGCGGTTATCCGAATCTACAGCATTACCATTTTTTTTCACATTTTCCCCAGTTTTCAACCCGGATAATAAAGCATCTAGTTCAAAACCTGAAGCAAAAAGATTTTCTGTCGTCAGACTTTGAACTAAAACCTCTGCATTAAATCGTCGGTTTTCCGCTTGCTGCCATTGCGAAAAGGCAAATCCTGATAAAATTAGAGCAGCAACTAAACCACTAATCAACGCATTTGTGTTACGCCGCCGCCTGCGCTCTTTTTCCTGTTGCTCTTTAGCCAGTTTCTCCTGCTCTTTAGAACGCTGCTGTACACTAGCACTAATAAAATCTCGCTCTTGGGGTGTCATTTCCTCAGATCGCTTGTGCAACCATTCTTGAGCTACACCCAATGGCACACCCCGCAACAATGCCCCAGAGTCATAGTTACTATTCTTCCACTCCAGCACTGCCACTTTCAGCCGCTCTTGCCAAAGGCGAAACTGACGGTTAGCGTTCATCCACTCTCGCAGAGTCAGCCATTCGCGGATTAAAGCTTCATGGACAACTTCTACTGTATCTTCTCCGGATTTTTCATCGCGTCCGGTAACAACCAAGCGGGCTGGGTATCCTGCTAAATAACTCACTAATCCCCAGTTTTCATCTCCAACTTCTGCACGCGTGGCAATGCGACGAGTGTCTTCTGTTCCTTCTCCTGGGCGCACTAATTGCACAAAAATTCGTGGTACAATTGTTTGCTGTGTTTCGTCCAGTCGCTTATAAACTTCCTCGGCGTGATTAGCCAAAGCTTTTTTCACACCCCCAATCTCGTCATAGCGGGCGTGAGTTAACTTGCGCTTTTGCTGCAATGACCAAAGTCGGGTAAGGGCAAATTCTAGCAATGGCAGGTTCCCCGGCTCATTGCCGACATCATCTAAAATTCGTTCCGTTAATTGTGCTTCTAATTGGACTTCCATTTTTTGGGCTGGCTGCTCAATTGCTCTCTTGCATTCTGAGCGATTCATCGAACTTAATAATTGAGGTGAAAACTGTTGCAATGCATCGCGAAATGGACGATATGCAAGGACAAAGTTGTAAAAGTCAGCCCTTAAAGTAAAAACGAGTGTGAAGTTGTCCAGATGAATCGCTGCCAACAGCGCATCAACGAAACGTTCAATGACCTCCTTATTCTGGCAGAGAGTGTAAAGTTCCTCAAACTGATCTATAAACAGCAACAAGTGTTTACCAGTCTGGCGTCCTAAAATCCGAGATATCACCGTAGGTAAAGTGATTCTCCCAAGTTCCATATCTGCTGCTAATCCCACAGCTTCTCGCAGTTGTGCAGTTTCCCCAGTTTCTGGTTCCAATAAACGTACTAAGACAGAAGCTAACTGATAAAATGGTTTATCCCCAGGACGTATTGATTCAATCAGCCAGTTTCCAGAAATCCGCAGTTGGGGAAACAACCCCGCATACACCACAGAAGATTTCCCACTACCACTCGGACCAATCACTCCTACCAAGGGCTGTTGGTTGACGGCTTCTAGTAAACCATTGACAAACGTTTCCCGTCCAAAAAAGAATGCAGCATCTTCTTCTCGGAATGCAGCTAAGCCTTGATATGGATTGGGAGGAATAACATCGAACAATGGCTGGATAATACTAATTTCGTCTTTTTCCAAAAAAACTGGAGTTTGCTGCTCTAAATAACTCATCAAAACCGAGCAACCTAATTCATAAGCAAACTCCATCTGTTCTCCAGCGGCTAAAGCATCGTAAAATGCCACAGAAAATGCTATAGCTGCTTTATCCCCAATCGTTCGGTTCATGCCAATCACATAGTTGACGTGTTGGCTAATGGCTTTTGCTTGCACCTCACTATAACAAGCATTGAGAAGTACGCACTCAACTCCCTTGGTAGCAAATAACTTAAACATACTTGCCAACGCATCTGCATTGAGAAACGCTGGTTCGTCTGCTTCATTTTCTAAGACAATGCCATCTACTCCAGCACCATGCCCACTGAAGTGAACAATCTGGGGTTGGTAATCTAAAATCGCTCGGTAAAAATCACGCTGACGTACTGCCCACTTCTGCTCTAACCTAAACTGCTCACGCTTATTCGCTCGTCTCAACCCTTCATCAATTTCCCGTACTTCCTTATCCAGTTGTAACCTCGAAGTACCTTCCGGATTGGCTGCCAAAATTAAAATTGTTTTGACATCTGGGTTACTACCATGAATTGGTTGGGTGGAGTCCATAGAACAAGGGTAAAAGTTTATGCGAAATAGCCCAAAAAGTGCTAAATGAGAAACACTTATACTGAATTCTTATAGATGAAACCGAAATTAACTTATGCACTCTCAACTTTCCACCCAGCAGAAGCCAACAAACCTTGAACAGTTCTATCTTGAGCGAGTGCTAGTTGCCGTCTTCGATTCATACATTTGGGTACCCAAATATTTATACAAATATTTATACAAATATTTATACATTAGACATCTGCGAAAAACAATGTAGAGACGCTTCAAACAGCGCGTCTGTACAAGGATTGTAGACAACGCAAAATTAATTCTGGAGATGTCTATTTGCACAGCCAAGTTTGAGGTGTACCCAGGTGGCGCTATGATGCTTGTCTAAGGTGATCGTAACTCAAACAATATCGCCTGAAATAACTGCTTATTTTTTACAAGCTCAAGAGAGAAACAGATTTGGACTTGTCCCAACTGCCGTTGCGATGGCACTCCGTACCCGTAGTCATGCGATTGCCCAAGGGGCAGTGGCAAAGCCAATCGCGCTCTTCGCAGTGCCATTCGGGCGATCGCATTGAAAAAAACCGGATTATGTGAGTTAGACTTATTTGCTAATTAGGTGCAAGCACGCATCAACTTATGCACGAGTGAGATAGAAATGGGGAGTTTTGCGCTCATCTGAACTATTGTAGAACCGCACAGTACCACTACACTCAATACGGTTCAGTAGTGTCGTTATGTGAACAAGGCTTGCGGTTCTTGAGCAGCCTTGAGTAGAGTTGCAGATCTTGGGAGAAAAGAACTGATTTTTCTTCAACAGCCAAGGTATGGAGTGTGGGGTGTAGGGTGTCGTGAAAGAGGAAAATGTCCATACCCCACACCCTACCCCCAACAAGACTGTTCATCAAAACTATTCCAAAAGTGCATAAGTTGATGCGTGCTACATCTATCAAGAACACAGCTATGAAGCTCATTCATGCTTAACTTCCGTTATGCAAATCCAGTAAAGATTGATGCATAGAATAGAAGTTATGTCAATGTCATAGTTCTACATTCTAGAAAAAAGAGCAAACAAGATGACCATAGATCTAAAAAACTACCGCTGGGTTAAAACGAATTCTCCGATTGCCTCCTCGCGGACCGATGATATCTGGTTTTTTAACCCGCAAGAAGGCTGGCTGGTTAACAGCAACGGGCAGGTGAGCGTTACCCGAGACGGAGGGTCGAGCTGGACCACCAAGTATCAACTACCTCCCAACTTGCCGGGAAGACCATATTTGCGTTGTATTCAGTTCGCCTCGTCCCAAGTGGGCTGGTTTGGAGCCGTAACCAACGCCAGCAAGGAAAATCCTGGCGATTATCTGAAGTATCTTCTCCACCAAACAACAGACGGCGGTAACACATGGACACCTGTTGACAACCTTCCAGAGGGTTCTCCTGGAGGCATTTGCGGTCTGTCCGTGGTTAACGAAATGGTGGTGTATGGTTCTGGTGCTAACGATCCCAACCAACCTGGTCCCTCCATTATCAAGACAACAGACGGAGGGAAGAGCTGGAATGTCATCGATATGAGTCGCTATGCCTCTAACTTGGTCGATATCCACTTTTTTGACGAGAATCGGGGTTGGGTCGTAGGTGGAAGGAAGCAGGACAGTTGCCCACCCGACCGGAAAGGCTACGAACGTGAGCCCCAGTATGCTCAATTAAAGCCAGTCGTTCTCTACACGCAGGACGGCGGCAAGACGTGGGAGAACACCGTAGCCAATCTAACATCCGGCTTCGATTGTGGCGGCTGGGGTTGGAAGATCTACTGGCTCAATAAAGAGGTTGGATTCGTTTCCATAGAAAACTTTCTAAGCGGTGCCATCTTGAGAACCACCGATGGTGGTCAAACCTGGAAGATGTTTCCTATCAATGACTGCCGGACTGGTGCCGACGGCAACCATGTTGCCAACGCCAATCTGGAAGGAATCGGATTTATCAGCAAAGACTGCGGCTGGGTTGGGGGCTGGGGTGATGCTCAGTTCATTGGAACGTATAACAGCTGGACTTGGAACGGCGGACAAAACTGGGTCGCTCAGGACAGCGTTAACGGCGATCCACTCAGTGATGTCCGGGTCAACTTGAATCGCTTCCGCTTCTTCTTCGAGCCACTGGTGGGCTACAGTTCGGGCAAAATGGTCTACAAGTACACTGACCAACCGTTGCCTGCTCCTCCCAAGGAACTCCTAGCATCCATCGCTGCCCTTGGACTGAATTCGGTTCCAGCCGCCGAACCTCATTCGGTCGAGATTCGTCTCAACGTACCGCAGGGAACTAAGAAGCTCTACATTGGCTTTTGGAATTATCTGGCTTGGTACAAGGGCACGCTTGTTGACGAGGACGACCCCCAGCCTGGTACGCGGACATTCATCTGGGATGGGAAAGATGATAGCGGTAACTCGCTAGCAGGTGGCACTTACATTTGTAGAGCGATGTGCGACGACATTTACGAAAGTATCAACATTAATTTAGCCGTTGCTTAAAAAGTAAAAAGAGAAAAGTAAAAAGTAAAAAGAGAATCCCCATAATTAAAATTAGGGGATTTTTATTGCGGACGCCTTTTTTTCGAGACACATAGTGCGAGAAAAAAAATCTTTTTTGGTTTTCCATAAAGAAATTTAGGGGCTTGAAACCGTTTTTTCTTTTTCTTTTTCTTTCTTTTGCCTTTTAACTTTTAACTTTTGCCTTGTTCGGTAACGCATTCCCCCCGCATTCTATGCGTGGGCTTTTAGCAAAGAAAGCTCAGTAGTGGAGTGGTTCCTGTTCAGGTTCCGCCTCACTACTCACTAACAGACGCGAAGTCGGGAGAGGGGGAGACGCGGCGAGGCGGGGAAATGTTTCTCCGTGTCTCCGAGTCCCCGTGTCTCTTGTACCCCGTGTCTTCAGAGTTTAGCCTCAAACTGCATAAGTTACTTTCGCTTGCATTTATATACTCTTTGAGATATCAAATTTTAGAGAAAGCCATGAGAAAGTTTATTTTCGCTTTGATTTTGGCAATATCTATTTTTGGGTTGCTGCTGCTACCAAGCAACGCTTATGCCCAATCTATCCAGTCCACCGAGTTACCCCAGTCCACCCAGCCCACTAAGTCACGCACCCGAGTTCGGAAAAACATTTACACTCCCCAAGGACAGAAGGATCTACAGACGCTTAAAGACGCGCTTACCCTGATGCGAGAGCGGGGTTGTCTAGATCCTGCTAGTTGGTATTTCCAAGGAGCAATTCATTGGCTCCCCAATCCTAACCAGCTTGAGAGAAATCCTCTGTGCCCAAGCTATACCTCAGCGACGGCATCAACTCCAGAAGTAACACAATTGTTACAAAACTTTTGGCAGAAGTGCCCCCATCTAGATAGTGTTAATATATATCACTTTCTACCCTGGCATCGACTCTACCTTTCTTTCTTTGAGATAGCTGTTCGTAACATCACTGGCAAGGATGATTTTGCCATTCCATACTGGGATTACACCGATAATGGGTCTCCAGAAAACAGCATTATCCCAAGCGCGTTTAGAAGTCCTGCTGACGCAACCAACAGTCTTTATGAGCCATTGAGGCGTAGAATCCTAAATAGCGGTAGCTCAATATCAGCAGCAGATGCAAACGACCCGACTCCTGTTGCAAACCAGATTACTCAAGACACGCTGATTCGAGACAAAGAACGAGCGTACCAAGCTATTCGATTTAGGGATTTTTCTAGCCCGCTTGAAGGCTCACCTCACGGTTCCATGCACGTTGAACTCGGTGGTGTGTATCGCTCTAATGTATTCAATCCTATTACGCAAACTGAAACTGATGCAGGGCTGATGTCAGATGTTCCTACTGCTGGTTTCGACCCAATCTTTTGGGTACATCACACTAATATCGACCGTTTGTGGGAATCTTGGACAAGACAAAGAGAAAAAGATAACCCAGCAGCAACAGATATCAGAGTAACGGCTGAACAATTAAGTTCAGTACCTTGGCTGTATAATTTTTATAATGGAAGTACTGCAATTAGCTTGCAACCATCAGAAGTGGTTTCCGAGGTCTACACACCTTCTTACAACAGTTCGGTCTACGATAAACTTGATGAAGTGCCACCGAGTCCCCGAGCACAGAATCGTTCACGCGATAGATTCATACTACCCGTAGAAGACATTGTTGTTACCTCTGAGGAGGTTAAGACCAAGTTGACTGATAAACTGACAACAGTAAATGTTCCATTATCTACCCCTGTTGAGATTTCAGAAGATGTGGCAGAGCGAGGTGCTCCTTCTGGAGATGAAAATTATGAGTTGGAAGTTCAAGTGTCTTTCCAGGGACAACCAAGGGGAGCTTATGATGTTTATCTAAACCTGCCCAATACAGAGGCAACTGTTGACACTCTTGACACAAATGCCTACTTCGTCGGCGTTGTCAATTTCTTTGAAGTACCGAGTTCTGAAAGGATGACAAAAACCGTCCTGTTTGACATTACCGACAAACTCATTGAGCAGGTGAAAAGACGCGAACAACCGTCGGAAATCCAAAACTTAAAAGTGTCTTTTCTCGCAAAAAATGCTTCGACTGCACAGGACATTGTTGTTGAGACGGTTTCACTTCGCAAGTTTGAGTAAGTGAACTTGTGTTGAACTCCGGTTTATCTCAAGAGCCTGAGTTACAACTAAAGCTGGCAGGCTTTATCATCACTCATAGCGATCGCACCTTATCAGCCAATACAGTTCAGATAAGAGTAAAATCATTATCAGAATGGCAATGTAGAGACGTTGCATCCGAAAGTTCTACATGTGTGGAATCTTGATCAACAATCTTTAACTGAACTGTATTGCCTTATCAGTGGTTTGAGTGAAGTTGTTGTGAAATAACCTCTGGAAGCATAAGTAACCCAAGTTGCAGGTTATTAAATTCTGAGTGAAAAGTAGCTGTCTATTTATGCGATTGGCTTTGCCACTGTAAGAAAGGGCGGGAAAATTTCTAAGTATGTAAAAAAATTAACCAGAAGCAGTCACCTCGGTAACTGTATTTATTTATCTTTACATAATTTGGTTTTTTCACGCCCACTTACTTACTTTCTCAACTTTCCATCCAGCAGAAGCCCCAATCTTTCCAGTTTTCACAAACCTAAAAGCCCCGTATGTGTAAACTTCGCCGTCCGGCTTAACCTTTATTAACTCCTTTACAACTGAATTTTATTCTTGCTTCTGGTGTCACTTTCTTACACTTTTATTCGTGTATTAGTGTTTTCTCCTTAGAGGTGCAAGATATAAGTAACCGGACTTGATATAACCCAGCGAGAGAGCCAGTCGTCTAGGGAGGGAAAGCTGTCATTCGCGCTGGCTCACAACTAACTACTAATAGCCCCCACGCCAAGTCATGTTTCTTCATACCAATCAGAACTATGCCGACTGAACAAACAGTTGCATTTGTTCTAACAATGCATCTACATCTTTTTGTAGTTGCTGCAAATCTTGTTGAGGGTTTACCGTCCAAGTATGTATTCCATCTAAGCTTGCATTTAAAAAAGCATTCCGACAAGCATGATAGTCAATTTTACCAGTAGAGTCTTTTGGAATACTACCTGCTTTTAAAAACACTACAGCATAAATTTGCAGTTCATGTTCTTCTAAAACTGCAGAACGGATAGCTTTAATGACTTCATCCGCATTAAAAATACGTGAATAGGCTCTCTTCACCTCCTGAAGAACAACTAACCGTTCTTGATAATTAACTTCGACGGAAAAGACCGCTCCAGCGCTTGGTTTTAAGGATGGATGGCTCTGCTTCACAGTTTTCTCAATAGTTTGAGTATGATAGTTGTGACCTCGAATACTAATTACGTCATTGACCAATTGTTGTTTTAGATTACTTTTATCAACAAGCTTTTGTACTTCTTGTTGCTGAGGATTAACCAATACTAAATGATTCATTTCTCCGTCCTCCATTGTAAAATTAAGGCAAATAGACTTAAAAATTCAGATAAGCTATAACTCACTTGAAGCAACAATCAGGAAACTCTTCAATAAAGTTTTCTCTTTTATTTTTACCTAAAATAAAAGAGAAAACTATTAAAGGTGATATCCATAAAAGTTGATAGTGCAATCACTTCTAAAAGATTCGCGTTCTCTGTAGAGACGCTCTAGGGCGCATTTCTACATTGTGGTTCTGATAAAGGTTCTGGTCTTATCTGAACCGTATGGACTTATAAAGCGTCAAATCTTTCTAGCAATGTTATACTGTGTCACCCAATATTTTTATTGCTTTTATAATATATTAGGGTTCACTTCTGGAAAATTATGCACTTGTCAGGTGATTTTTTAGAAAAAATTGGGAGAAAATTAAAAATGTTAGTAAATATAGCAATCCCATTTAATTTGTGAAATTCTATTAGCTCAGGTTTCCGGCTTCTTCAGTAAAGTCAGGAATGTGGCTGTTCACGAAGGCGAGTAGGCACAGATCCAATGCTTCTCCCCTTCCATTCACCGTCAATTTTCTCCTCCCAATTGAACCCCCAACGCCAGTGTTTAGGGTTATCTGGTGACCGTTCCCCAATCACACGTGGGTAAGATGCAATGGTTCCGTCCTTGAGTTTTTTGTTCTCAAGATATTTGTACAAGTATCCGCGTTGTTTAGTGGGCGATGCAAGAGAGCGCACTGACGTTCCGCTCAGCGGTGCCGCAGGCTCAGGCGATCGCTGCGGCTGCTTTTCTTCCGTTTCCTCTAAGAATTTTTCGGGTGTCGTATTAACTGGCAATTGATTGCAAATACTGAATTCTTCTGAGGGCGATCGCTCCCACTCTGGGATCAAGCGCATTACCGAGGGCAGTTCGGCGTGAGCGTACCGTTCCATTTCCTCGCTTGATTCCCATGCTGACCTTTCGTCCTGTGGATCTGTCCAGGCAATAGGAAGACTGTAGGCACTCTCCAGAAATTCCGGGTTTACAACCTCTTCAAAGTTGATTAACTGCTTCTCCTTCAAAAAATTCTCTAATTTGCTTCGACCAGGGGGACGGCTTTTTCTGGTACTTAATGCTGTCGGAGACGGCAACCAATAGCAATCTTTTTCTATCGAAGGGAGCTGCAAAGTGACCACTTGAAACGATAGTCCCTTCGAGAGAGTATCCTGATTCTCTAAGTACAGTTTTGCATTAATTCGTAGCGTTTTGAAACGCAGAGGAACGCGGAGGGACGCGCAAAGTAACGCAGAGCCTTTCTGAAATTAATTCGTTACGAACTTGTGAAATTCTGTACTGAGAGGAAATATCACGGAAAGCCGAGCCATCATCCCAAGCAGGGTCATATAGCGGAAAACGTCCTACTTTTTTCTTACAGGAAAGCTGTTCAAATTCAAAATCATAGCTTATAGCAGTGGAATACTTGCTCGTGTCGAAGAGTTCCATATGATTAGTTAGGTTTTTGATAAGGGATTAGGGAAGAAGAGGGGGAATGGGCAATGGGCAATGGGCAATGGGCAATGGGCAATGGGCACGCGGGGATTATTCTCAACCTTTTCCCCTTTCCCTTGGACTCTCTTGAGATTGCCCAGTCTTCAGTCCAAGCGTCACTGGTCCCCAGCCCCGAACTAAAAATCTAATTCGCGGATATCAACAATCCAGCCAGTGCTCGCGCGTACCAGTTCACATCCATTAATTGGGTCACACGCCCAATCAATTGCAATCTGACGGTAGGTGTCGCTACCGTAGTTTAGGTACTTTCTCATGTCTTCCAGAATTACCGAGAATGGTGTCTGGGCTGGTGGATCGATGACTTTACCTATGGGAGTAAGGTTTTTATTCCCTTCCTCTTGCTTCTTCAAAGGTCGCTTGCGCTCTAGAATGTGCCGTCGTCGCAAGTTCCCAATTAATTCCTTAGCTGCTTTTTTCTGTTCACCACTTGGCAAGTCTGTAGGTTCTTCGGTTTCTCGCTTGGTAGAAGAGTTTATGGATTGAGCCGCTTGACTCAATTGGGGAGAATAGATTTTCTGCCAAAATGCTCTATCATCAGCAGAAAATTCTTTTAGCTGATAGGAATCAGGATTGATTTGCCCGAATTCATCGCTCTTGCCTTCTATTGCTCGTAGGGTATGCGGTGCCACTTCCTGAAGAATTTCTTTTGGCGATCGCTCCTCGGTTACTCTCATTTCTTGGGGCAACTCAGTTCCGGCACGTTGATGCTTGAGAATTTCTTGCTCGTCAGTTGTGGTGTCGATGCCATTAAGCTTGCGAGTTTCAATATTGGCAGCTTTGTGCAGGATAATATTTTGATACCACTCCCATTCAATCGGTAGGTTTGTCGGTTCATTGCGAAAATGCTTGAGAACATTCGCCTTCTTTTCGTGGATATCACCACCATGAGCCTTGAGCCATCTTTGGGCTAAAGCAGTTTGAAAAGCTGAATCAAGCTGACCTTCCTCGTTTTTCCAAGGACCATCCGGTAGCCATTTCCATTCAATCTCTGTGGGGGTAGGCTTCTTACTGAAAGATGGCTCACGCATTTGAATCCGAGAATTATTCTCAGGCGCTGCCGGAGTTATTAACCCATTAGAAGAATTACAAACTTGATCCACCAGAGCGAAATTTTCTGTTTCTTTTTGAAAATCATTTTTTACACTCCCTTCCACTTCTTTTGAGTGTGAGAAGTCTGAAGAAATCTTTATAGTCTGAGGCGGATTGAAACCCGCTTTTGATAAAGGTTTCGGCGGTTTATTTTCCAAAAATTTGGAAGGTATTCCAAATTTTTGGAAGGTATTCCGAAATTTCGGAATACTTTCCAACTTTTCGGAAGCCTTTCCAGAATCTTGGGATTCTTTCCGAAATTCTGGAAATAACCCCTCTTCATCAGTGGGATTGTCGGTGTTTTTAGAACCACGTACCTTTGCACTGCCTCGTAGATTTCGGAATGTAAAGCCCTTATCTTGAAAATCAAACAACTCAAACTTTTGAAATTTAGCGATCGCTGCGTAAAAGGTAGATTTCTTAATTCCCACTTGCTGGAGGATGGTTAAAGTGTCTGGCAATTCGTTGTAGCGGTCGCCCCAAGGGTCGCTAACCGAGAAATAAATCCATAGTCGCCATTCGGCAGCGGTCAAGTTAGCCTCATACAATTTGGATAAGGTTTCAGCGGTCAAGGGGTAGAAATTAATCATTTTCAACCTCCTGTCCAGTAACCAAAACTTCAAACGGCAAACAAGCGGCTTCGATATCAGGTAATTTTTTTAACGCTGTTGCAGATCCAAATAAATGGATGCGTTTGTTGTAAGTAGGAAAAAATGCTGAGTAAGTGAAAATCTGCCCTAATGCTTCTTTCCAGTTGTTGAACTGCTTAATTTCGATAATTTCTCTGTCGCTCAACAAATCAATTCGCCCGGAAGATGTCATTACCTCGCTTTGTCCGCCCAGAATAGCCTTAAGATTATCCCTAACCTGTTGCTCTATATTTGAGTAACTTATTTTCTTAAGGGCAAGTATGGTAGCTTCTGGCACTACCCTAAGCTCTTGGAATTTGGCGATCGCTCTGTAAAATGTAGCTTTACTTACCGAGCATTCCTGTATTATTTCGATTGTGTTAATTTTGATGTAGCGATCGCCCCAAGGGTCGATTTCTACCAAATAACTCCATATTCGCCACTCTGCGGCAGTCAGTTTACCTTTCCGAAGTTTTGCTGTAATATCCAATGTCAGCGGATAAAAACTTCCACCAATCTTTTGTTCTGTCATAATACGGTTGTAATTAACTAAAAACTTTAGCCCTGGCAGATGCTAGGGCTTTTACTTTTTGATTGGAACGTGAAATTTAAGATAAAAAATCCTAAATATCTTAGAGGAAACTTAAGCTTCCCTTGAATGATATCATTATATGAAAGTAAGATATACAAGAAAATATGATTAATTTCAGAGCAGCACTAGCCGCGACAATGAAAGAATATGGCATAAAGGGTACGTGGTTAGCGTCCAGAGCAGATATCACCCCTCAGACGATTTCGCAGTTTGTTTGTGGAAGATGCCAGATAAAAATCGATACGCTTGAGCGGTTGATTAATGCATTACCGCCAGATGCTCAAGAATATTTTTTCTTTCAAATGAAACCCATAGGCAGGGATATAATATCCCTGGCTCGCAAGGCATCAGATGAAGAAAAAGCAGAAGTTTTGCGTGTTTTTGCAGCTTCTTACTCTCGGCAAGAGGTGCAATTATAAAAAAAATGCTTTTGGGCTGCTTTACAAAAAAGGGATACGCGCCTAAAAAAATATTGGTGTATCTACCTTTTGGTTCGTATGAATTTAGAAGAAATAATCGCTCAATGCGATCGCTTTGACGCTGAGGGAAAGGCGCAGATCATAAAGCACTTGCTTCGCGATTCCTCTATATCTATTGTCATCAGAAATAGAAACCAGGATTTGCAATCAGAAGAGATTGCACAGACGCTCTTTGCGATCGCCGATAAGATTTCCTCTAAGAATTTTCTTAGAGGAAATTAGTCTATCAAGTGAAGTCTGACAAGCCCCTACCTATAAAACAGGCGTAAGCCCCCGGCGGCGCTGCCCAAAGCCCTTGCCCGCGCCGCCGGAGGCTGTTTAATCGCTAAAAACTTAAGAGTGGCTGAATGGGTCAACCCCTTCTCCTTCGGAGACGCTACGCGAACGCGTAGCGTGCGCTTTGCGCTTACGGGGAATTCAAAATTCAAAAATCATCTCTGTACGGCATTGAAGACCCCATACCCCTAAGCCCTTCGGGCACGTTGCGCGTTCGCGTAGCGTGCGCTTTGCGCTTACGGGAATTCAAAATTCAAACACATTATTCGCGCAAAAAGTCACAGGGTTGTTTATTCCTCCTCATACTTCTACTAGGTTTACTGTTTCCATTTAATGAAGCTGCAAGACATTTTAAAAAACAACGTAACTATTGATTTTACTGAATTGCACAATGACAAAGAGCTTGCAACCCAAGTTCAGATTCAACTGAATGCGTTGGGATTGCTTCATAGCAAAGCGGATGGGGCATATGGTCCCATTACTCAAAGAGCCTTGACTCAATTTGCAAAATTTTTTAATCTTGGAAGCAAGGTGACTCCAGAGTTTGCCAAAAAGCTTATAGAAACCAAAAGTGTACCAAGTGTCCTTCCTGCACCAGGGGTCGAACTGATTAAGCAATTTGAAGGATGTTACCTAGAAGCTTATCCCGATCCTTTGACTGGTGCGGAGCCAATTACTATAGGTTGGGGATGTACCCGCAAGCCTGATGGAAGTGAGTGGAGGATGGGCGATCGCATTACAGAGGAAGAGGCTGTTGATTTGCTTTTATTTCAGCTTGAGTATCATTACCTGGCCTATCTACAAGCAATTCCTGGTTGGTGGGAACTTAATGAAAACCAACAAGGGGCATTGTTAAGCTTCGCTTATAATTTGGGCGCAAATTTTTTCGGTTCACCTAACTTTCAGACTATTACCAGGGTACTGCAAAATAAACAGTGGGACAAAATTGAAAAAACTTTCTTGTTGTACTGCAATCCTGGTTCACCTGTGGAAGATGGCTTGAAGAGGCGACGGTTAGCAGAAGCTCAATTATTCAATAAGTCGGGACATTAAATGTATGGAGTCAATGCGATCGCCTTCTCCTGAGGGAGACGATCCCAGATGCTCAAGTTCCGGCTAAGTACAGGTAAAATTTTTTGTATATCAATCACTGTAACGGTTTGCAGTTTACCACTAGAAACTCGTCTAAACTCTAGTTCCTCAGCCCTAAACCTACATCCTTACACTAAGTAAATTAATTTACCCGTGTTGTCGCGGTAGCTTGCTTGGTGCAAAAATCCGCCACATACATTTGCCGTTGCTTAACAAAAGACGGAGATAGGTTCTCTACCTCGTAGAGAGTTTGCAAAGCATCTGACCAAGCATTGGGAGTAATGGAAATGTATTAGCCTTGGCTAACACATCCTAAAAAAATTCTGTCCGCCTACTTTAAGCAAACCCTATTGGAAGTGGCTGCATAAATTAATTAGCTTACCCCCTATCAAAAGAGAGACGCTAGATACTCTTAAGCAACTGCTTTATGAGTGTATCTAATTTGCGTTTAGTTAATTTTACAAGTTTCATCGCAATCTAATTGCAATTTTAGTACCAGCTATTTCTTTCCCAAAAAGTTATTAAATCAATCGCAACCTACAATCGAAGACACCATGAACACATATACTCTTAGCAGTAATAATTCTTATTCCCACGCGGTCAGCGAAGCCAACCAAAGTGAAACGATTTTAGCACAATTACGTACCATCGTCGCAAACTTACTCAAATCTGACCTAGAAGGCGTTGATGTTGATGCACCTTTTTTGGAAATGGGTGCTGATTCGATTGTACTTGTTGATGCGATTCGTCATATTGAAAATACTTTTGGCGTTAAGATTGGGATTCGTCAGTTATTTGAAGAATTAACAACTCTAAGTGCATTGGCAAGCCATATCGAACAAAATACGACTATACAATTGCCTGTAGTAGAAGAGATTTCGCAGCCAGAGAATGTAGTTTCGGTATCATCGCAACCCCAACTCACTTTAATGCCATATCACAACCACCTAGGGAACGCTGCTTCAGAGAACTTTCTAGAAGAAGTCATTAACTTACAGATGCAGTTAATGTCCCAGCAGTTAGAAGTTCTGCGCGGTACTGGCTTGGCTTTGGAAAATTCTTTTCCACACCAAAATGGTCACTCCAAGTCGGCTGCTCAAACAAAAGCAGTTGTCGTTAATACTCCCGAAAAAACCGTATCTGGATCATCTCCAAGCAAACCATCCTCCTCAGTTTCATTCTACCGACCAGCAGAAATTCGCGCTAGAGGGTTGACACCACAGCAGTCTAGCCACTTAGAAAACCTCATTTCACGCTACACTCAACGTACTCAAGCATCAAAAAAACTGACGCAAACTTATCGACCTGTTTTAGCAGACAATCGAGCATCTGTAGGTTTCCGCTTCTCTACTAAAGAAATGCTCTATCCACTTGTTGGTGAACGTTCTCAAGGTTCGAGAATGTGGGATGTGGATGGTAATGAGTATATAGATATTTCGATGGGATTTGGGGTGAATTTGTTTGGGCACAACCCCGAGTTTATCACCTCGGCGATCGCACAGCAACTTCAGCAAGGTATGCAAGTTGGTCCCCAAACCAGCCTCGCAGGAGAAGTTGCACAGTTAATTTCCGAACTTACAGGATTAGACCGTGCCTGCTTCTGCAATTCAGGGACCGAAGCTGTTATGACCGCTTTACGTTTGGCACGCATGGCAACTGGACGTAACAAAGTTGTCATGTTCTCTGGTTCTTTTCACGGTAATCTTGACGGCACTTTAGGCACGGCAACGGCTGGGAATGAGAATCCTGCGGCATTGCCTATTGCCCCAGGTATCGCGCCCAAAATGGTGGAAGATATGTTAGTGCTGGACTATGACAATCCCCAATCCTTAGAGATTATTAAAGCACATGCCCACGAACTCGCAGCTGTGTTGGTCGAACCGGTACAAAGTCGCAAACCTGATTTACAACCGAAAGAGTTTCTGCACCAACTTAGACAGTTGACACGAGAAGCGGGAGTGGTTTTGATATTTGATGAAATGATTACTGGTTTTCGCATCCATCCAGGCGGGGCGCAGGCATGGTTTGGTATTGATGCAGATATCGCCACTTACGGTAAGATTGTCGGTGGTGGTATGCCAATCGGGGTTGTGGCTGGTAAAGCTAAATACATGGATGGTCTTGACGGTGGGATGTGGAACTACGGCGATGCCTCCTACCCACAAGCAGACACAACTTTCTTCGCGGGTACTTTCTGCAAACATCCTCTAGCAATGGCTGCTGCCCGCGCTGTCTTGCAAGAAATTAAGCGGCGTGGTTTGCCTTTACACGAAGAGTTAAACCAGCGCACAGCGAAAATGGCGGCGACTCTCAATGCTTACTTTGAAATCGAGAATTTACCGATTAAAATTGTTCATTTTGGCTCTTTGTTCCGCTTTGCCTTTTCAGAAAATGCTGACTTGTTGTTCTATCACCTCCTGTATCGCGGCATTTATATTTGGGAAGGACGCAACTGTTTCTTGTCTGCTGCTCATAACGACGAAGATGTCAATAAGTTCATTCAAGCTGTAAAAGAGAGTGTGGAGGAGTTGCGAAACGGCGGTTTTTTTCCTCAGTTGCCCTCGGTAACTTTATCGCAGGGCAAAAAAGAATCAACTGAGGTATCTGATGCTGTCACCATCGCCCCTTTAACTGCGGCACAAAAGCAACTTTGGGTATTGACGCAGATTGAGGAAGAAGGTTCGCTGGCTTACAATGTCTCGGTGAGTGTGGAATTGCAAGGTGCGTTTAACTTACCAGCGATGCGTCAAGCTGTGCAAAAACTTGTAGACCGTCATGAGGCATTGCGGACTACCATCACTAGCCAAGGCAATTTTCAAAAGATATTATCATCTTTAAAAGTAGATGTTCCTTTGGTTGATTTTTCTCTTGTTGAAACAGACAAAGTCACTGAGTGGTTTAAAAATCAAAGTCAGAAAGCTTTTGACCTCAACGAAGGAGTTCTTTTTTGCGCTCATCTTTTGAAACTGGCAGAACAACGACACGTACTGGTACTAAAGGCTCACCATATCATCGTTGATGGTTGGTCAATGGGTGTGATGTTGCAGGAACTCGCAACGTTATATTCAGGCGAGTGTCAAGGTGTTGTTAACAAGTTGGACTTGCCAATGCGGTATCGCGAGTACGCGCTGTGGCAAGATCAGCAAAGCCAAACAAGCGAAATAGCTGAACATGAATCTTACTGGTTACAAAAATATACAAGTTCTGTTCCGAACTTGAATTTACCAACAGACCACCCACGTCCACCAGTTAAAACTTATAACGGTAGCAGACAATCCTTACATCTTGATGCGAGTTTTTGCGATGAAATTAAACGCTTGAGCAGACAGAATGGTTGTACTCTGTTTATGACATTGTTGGCAGCATACACAACTTTACTTTATCGCCTCAGTGAGCAAGACGATATAGTGGTTGGTATTCCTGCAAGTGGACGTTCCATCGAAGGCACTGAAACAATGGTAGGTTATTGCAGTCACTTATTGCCTATCCGCAATCACATTTTGGGTGATGCTAGTTTTAAAGAGCATCTCAAAACCCAAAGAAGTGTTTTATTAGAAGCCTACGAACACCAAGATTATCCTTTTGCAAAGTTAATCGACAAGCTGAATATCCAACGCGATGCTAGCCAATCGCTTCTGGTAACAACGACCTTTAATTTTGACCGACCTGTAGATGTACCAGCAATGCCTGGACTGCAAACCAAGCTGCTGTCTCAACCTATCAGTTTTGCTGACTACGACCTGAGCTTGAATGTCTCGGAAATTAACGACGAACTGCTCTTGGAGTGCGATTATAATACAGACTTGTTCGATGCTACCACCATTGACCGGTGGTTGGGACATTTCCAAACCTTACTAGCAGGAATTGTAAAAAATCCGGAACAAATTGTTTCACAATTACCCTTGCTTACAACTTCCCAAGAACATCAATTGCTGGTGGAGTGGAACAACACTCAAATGAACTTTCCTCAAGATAAGTGCATCCATGAGTTGTTTGCACAACAGGCAGAATTAACTCCTGATGCTGTAGCAGTAGAATATGCTGGACAAAAGCTAACCTATCGCGAACTAAATAGCCGCGCCAACCAATTAGCGCATTACCTACAAAGTTTAGGTGTAAAACCAGAAGTCCTTGTTGGTATCTGCCTTGAACGTTCTCTAGAAATGTTGGTTGCGATGCTGGGTATTCTCAAGGCTGGTGGTGCTTACGTACCTTTAGACCCGGCTTATCCCCAAGAACGCTTGGCTCATATGCTATCTGATTCTCAAACGGCGGTGCTGCTGACTACTGCGAAGTTACAAAGTCAACTGCCTCCACATTCAGCAAAAGTAGTGCGATTAGATACAGATTGGGCAGTCATTTCGCGTAAAGAAAATACCAATCCCGTTAATATCAGCAAGCCAGAAAACTTAGCTTATGTGATTTATACTTCCGGTTCTACAGGCAAATCCAAAGGAGTACTGATTCCGCACCAAGCTTTAGTAAATCATAACTGCGCGATCGCCAAAAATTACGAACTGACCGCGAGCGATCGCATCCTACAATTTGCTAGCTTTAGCTTTGATGTTGCTGCTGAAGAAATCTTTCCTACCTGGTTGAGTGGAGCGACTTTAGTACTGCGTCCTGCCGAAATTCCCACGATTTCAGATTTTGCTCAATTTGTCAAGCAGGAAAAATTGACGGTGTTAAACCTGCCAGTACCATACTGGCAAGAGTGGGTAGCCCAAATGCCCCAAGTGAACTGGGCAGAAAGTGTACGCTTGCTAATTGTAGGTAGCGATAGAGTGCAGTTAGAACGGTTTACTTCTTGGCAAAAGCATGTAGGAGCAAATGTCAGCTGGCGTAATGCTTATGGTCCGACCGAAGCCACCATTACCGCTACTGTTTGCAGTTCTACAGTAAGTTGCGAACAAGCAAAAACCAATTCCTTACCCATTGGTCGTGCGATCGCCAACACCCAAACATATATTCTTGACCGCCACCTGCAACCAGTGCCTATTGGTGTTATCGGTGAATTGTATATCGCTGGTGCTGGATTAGCCAGAGGCTACCTCAACCGTCCGGAATTAACAGCCGAGAAATTTATCTCCAACCCCTTTAGTCACGAAGCAAAAGCGCGGATGTACAAAACTGGCGATCAGGCACGCTACTTAAGCGATGGTACGATTGAATTTATCGGTCGCATTGACCATCAAGTCAAGATTCGCGGTTTTCGTATTGAACTTGGGGAAATTGAAAGTGTACTCACCCAACATCCCAACGTACAAGAATCTGTAGTTGTTGCTCGTCCCGACCAAAACGGTAACCAACGTCTCATCGCTTATCTTGTCTCGGATCAAGCACAACCCAACAATAGCGAACTGCGTAGCTTCTTAAAAGAAAAGCTGCCAGAGTACATGATACCTTCTGCCTTTGTGGTGTTGCAGTCGCTGCCAGTGATGCCCAATGGCAAGTTAGACCGCAATGCATTACCCGCACCAGAAGTAGCTACGAAGCATGAAGAAACAACTGTTATTGCACCTCGCACAAATACACAAGAGATACTAGCAGAAATTTGGGCGGAAGTTCTAGGACAAAAACAAGTAAGTATTCACGATAACTTCTTTGAATTAGGTGGAGATTCGATTCTCGCTATCCAAATGGTTGCCCGTGCTAACCAAACTGGTTTACAGTTTACCCCCAAACAACTTTTCCAACACCAAACTATTGCGGAATTAGCCACAGTGGTTGGCAATACTACCTCTATTCAAGCCGAACAAGGTTTGGTGACAGGTTCCGTAGACCTTACACCCATCCAGCAATGGTTCTTTGACGAAAATCTGCCCGAACCGCACCACTACAACCAGTCTGTGTTGCTGGAAGTACCAAACAACCTGGAACCGAAGCTCATAGAACAAGCAGTTAAACAATTGCTACTACATCACGATGCCCTACGGCTGCGATACGTACCATCAGCATCTGGCTGGCAACAAATTAACGCTGTTCCTGATGACACAACACCTTTCTCTGTAGCCGATTTATCAGGATTGTCCGTACAGGAACAACAAGTTATCATTGAGTCTAAAGCCTCCAAAATGCAGGCTAGTCTAAACTTAGAAAAAGGAGCAATTGTAAAAGTAGCGCTGTTGAGTCTTGGCAGCGATAAACCAAGTCGGTTGCTGTTCGTTGTCCATCATTTAGCAGTCGATGGTGTTTCTTGGCGGATTTTGTTGGAAGATTTGTTTACAGTTTATCAACAACTTCTTCAAGGCGATGCTATTCAACTTCCATGCAAAACGACATCTTTTAAAGAATGGGCTTCTGTACTAAATTCCTACGCAGAATCTGAAGCAGTCTCCAAAGAAAAAGATTATTGGCTAGCACCTGAACGTAATAACATTTCTCCCCTACCCAAAGATTATCCTGTAACCAAAGAAGCGAACACTGTAGCTTCTACAAATCAAGTATCAGTGGCTTTGGATGCACAACAGACTCAAGCATTGTTACAGGAAGTACCCGCAGCTTACAATACACAAATTAACGACCTGCTATTAACCGCATTAGTACAAGCCTTTGCCCGCTGGACTGGAAATTATCGCCTGTTAATTGACTTAGAAGGTCATGGACGCGAGGAATTATTTGAAAATGTCGACTTATCGCGCACCGTTGGTTGGTTTACCACTGTATTTCCCGTAGTTTTACAGCTTGCAAATGCAGAAAATTCAGGGGAAGCATTGAAGAGTATTAAAGAGCAACTACGCAGCATTCCCAATCGCGGCATCGGTTACGGACTATTGCGATACTTAAGCCAAGATAGTAAAATACGCTCGCAGCTACAAGCAATGCCACAAGCAGAAGTTAGTTTCAACTATCTTGGTCAGCTAGATGTCATTGGATTAGAAAATCTTGGAGTGACATTAGCCAAAGAGTCCACGGGACTAAACCAAAGCTTCTTAGGAATTTGCACCCATTTACTAGAAATTGATGGATTTGTAAGCGATGGGGAATTGCAATTTACTTGGAAGTATAGCGATAATATCTATCTTCGTTCGACCGTAGAACATTTAGCGATAATGTTTGTAGAGGAATTACAATCTCTGATCGCCCATTGCTTAAAATCAGATGTAGGAGGCTATACACCTTCCGACTTTCCAGAAGCAGATTTTAACCAAGAAGAATTAGATGAGTTACTCGGTGACCTTGCTCTAATTGAATCTAGCTGTTTTGATTTGTTAGGCGAAGAATTTGAGGATGATTTCGAGCAAGAGTTTGAAGATTTGTTAGGCGAAGAATTTGAGGACGATCTCGATAAGGAGTTTGAAGATTTATTCGACGAAAAATTGTTCCTCTAAGACAGCTAATAAGCTGAAACACATCTAACTTGCATAATCTCAAGTTTTGATAAAAAGCGTCAAACTCTTTTATCTCTTACTCTGTGCCCTCTGCGCCTCTGCGGTTTAAAATGCAAATTAAATGTGGAACAGCTTATAATGCTAAATCATAGTGTAGCGCAGGACGGAAAGCCTGCGCTTTTTCATAGGCAAAAACCTTTGCTATACAAGCAACAATAAAAATAAAAAATTGATGTAGGAAATAGGTGCATAGAACTATTACTTGATGCCACAAGCTTTAGATTTTGCACCTCGTTTTCAATTTAAGTATCTTGGATGTTTTATAGATTATTCACGTGAAAAAGAAGATTTCAAAGTAGAACGTCTAAGCGGTACAAAACCGTTCTGGTTAAATAACCGTGCCGAAGTTCGTAGTAAGGGCTAAAGCCCTCTTCCACTAATGTAAGCACTAATACTAAATACAAGATTGCACAAGGCAAGTAGCGTTATAGTTCGTAGTTGCGCTAAGCGCGAAGACAGCGCAACTACAACCCCCTTATTGCGATATGAATTTATGAAATGTAGTACTAAGTTGCAGTCATAGAGACAAGTTGTCATGCTGAGCGTAACGTTAGTGAAGCGAAGCATCTCGCGAGATTCTTCCCTATGCCTGCGGCACGCACTCGCGTTCGGTCAGAATGACATGTTTGAACGCAACTTGATATAAAGTCGTTACTACAAACAAGTTTTATTATTGGTATTTTTCAGAACATGATATGAAACCAAATTATCGGGTCAAGCCTTAAAATACAATAGTTTCAGAATATTATCTGTCTACAGTAATAAAAGAACGCCAGACATAAGTGCATAAAACTCAAACTTCACCCCTATAGAGAAATAGGGGTAACTTAAAAGCAGCTAATTTTATCTCTGCATTCTGTATAGCCCATTTTGGTGTTGCTGAATCGTGGTATGAATCGCATAGAGACGCGATTAATGGCGTCTCCACAAAGATTACGACCACACAAAAAATAAATTTCATACTTGGAATCAACAAGGCTCTAATTCGTAATGACTCTTGTATTACGAATTATCTTGCCGATGATATTTGCATAAATCAAGTTTTAGTACTGGAAGGATTTTATGAGCAAACAAAACAAAAACGTTGAAGCTATCTATCCTCTTTCCCCAATGCAACAGGGTATGCTTTTTCACACCCTTTACGCTCCTAATTCGGGAATGTATTTTGAACAGTTGGTTTGCACTTTGCATGGCAACCTTAATGTTAAGGCATTTCATGGAGCTTGGCAACGAGTAGTTGAACGCTACCAAATTTTGCGTACTCTGTTTATTTGGGAACAAACGAAACAACCGCTACAGGTTGTCTGTAAGTCTGCAACTCTACCTTGGTTCAACCTTGACTGGCAAGAACTTTCTTTAGTTGAACAACAACAAAGATTGGAAAAATTATTACAAGCAGAGCGGGAAAAAGGTTTTAAACTTGACCAAGCTCCGCTGATGCGCTGCACCCTAATTAAAGTGGGAGCGGATACCTATCAATTTATTTGGAGTCATCACCACCTGTTAATGGATGGCTGGTGCTTGTCTATCGTCCTCAAAGAAGTCTTAGCTTATTATGAGGCTGCTGTCCAAGGTGAGAATTTATATTTAACTCCTCCACATCCTTACAAAGATTATATTGCTTGGTTGCAACAACAAGACCTCTCCCAATCTGAGGCATTTTGGCGTCAGGCACTCCAAGGTTTTACTAACCCTACTCCTTTAATTACAGATAAAGTTGGCAGCAATAAATTCCAACAGGAGCATGTTTACAAAGAACAAAAATTGTTGTTGCCAAAAACACTGACATCTAAATTGGAATCTCTAGCAAAAGAAAATCATCTTACTCTTAATACCCTGTTACAAGGAACTTGGGCGCTATTACTTAACCGCTACAGTGGTGAGTCAGATGTATTGTTTGGCACTACAGTTTCCGGTCGTCCTTCCGCTCTGACGGGGGTAGAGTCGATGGTGGGGCTATTTATCAACACTTTACCAGTACGACTGCAAGTTTCACCAGCAGCAAAACTGTTGCCCTGGTTGAAACAGCTACAAGCTCAGTTGGTGGACTTGGAGCAGTACGCTTACACTCCCTTGGTTGATATTCAAGCATGGAGTGATGTCCCTCGTGGTACACCTTTGTTTGAAAGCTTAGTAGTTTTTGAAAACTATCCGTTAGATGCATCTTTGCAAGAAGGGAGTGGTAGTGTAAAAGTTAGCGACGTACGTGGCTTTGAACGCACTAACTACCCTCTGACAGTAGTAGTAACTCCTGGTGAGCAATTGTCCTTGCAAGTTAGCTACAATGCATCTCGCTTTAATGTTGCCATCATTAAACAGATGTTGGAACATTTGGAAACAATGCTTGCAGATATGGTGGCTAAACCACAAGCTAGCCTTTTGGATTTAGAGATGATCTCTCAAAGAGAGCGACAAAAATTACTGATAGATTTTAACGATACAAAAACCGAGTTTCCTGAAAACAAATGCATCCACCAATTATTTGAGTCACAAGTAGAACGTACACCAAACAACATCGCCGTTGAATTTGATCACCAGCATCTGACTTACAGAGAACTTAATACAAAGGCGAATCAACTAGCCCATCAACTACAGAAATTGGGAGTCGGACCAGAAGTACTAGTAGGGATTTGTGTAGAACGTTCCTTGGATATGGTGATTGGTATTCTTGGTATCCTCAAAGCTGGTGGTGCCTATGTGCCTTTTGACCCAACATATCCGACGGAACGGTTGGGATTCATGCTGGAAGATGCCCAGATTTCAGTCATGTTAACTCAACAACGGCTTGCTCATAACTTTGCCGAGTCTAACACCCGCGTGATTTGCCTCGATACAGATTTGTCTTTGATCGCCACTGTGAGCATAGAAAATCCACCCAGCCAAGTGACACCGCAAAATCTTGCTTATATCATCTACACCTCTGGTTCGACTGGCAAGCCGAAGGGGACAATGATTCCCCACCGGGGTGTTGTAAATTACCTTAGTTGGTGTATAAAAGCTTATGCAGTCGCAGAAGGTTACGGTGCTCCAGTGCAATCTTCGATTGGGTTCGACGCCACCATTACCAGCTTATTCTCTCCGTTATTGGTCGGGCAAAAGGTGGTACTGCTACCAGAGAAGGAAGAAATTGAGGCTCTCTCAGCACTTTTGCAGTCAGCTGATAACTATAGCCTTGTGAAAATAACTCCAGCCCACTTGCAAATGCTCAATCAGATGCTACCTGAGAAAAAAGGTGTGACCGAAACCAAAGCATTGGTGATTGGTGGCGAAGCACTGTTGGGTAAAAGCTTGACATTTTGGCGTCATCATGCGCCTAATACCCGAATCATTAATGAATATGGTCCTACCGAAACTGTGGTTGGTTGCTGCGTTTATGAAGTGTCAGAGCAAACTTGTTTATCAGGTGCAATTTTAATTGGTCGTCCGATCGCCAATACTGAGCTTTATTTGCTCGATGAGAATCAAAAGCTCGTACCTATTGGTGTAGTTGGTGAATTATACATCGGTGGCGCGGGAGTGGCTAGGGGTTATCTGAATCGTCCACAGTTGACGCAACAGAGATTTATCCCCAATCCTTTTAGTAAGGAACCTGGGTCTCGGTTGTATAAAACGGGAGACTTAGCCCGCTACTTGCCGGATGGTAATCTTGAGTACCTCGGACGTATTGACCATCAAGTTAAGATTCGTGGTTTGCGCATCGAACTGGAAGAAATTGAGTCCTTACTTGGTCAGCACCCCTTAGTTAATTGTGTGACTGTTATTGCTCGTGAAGACCAGCCCGGAGACAAACGACTGGTGGGTTATATTGTGCCTCACGAGAAAGTTCCCACCACCAGCGAACTGCGCCGTTTTCTTAAAGAAAAATTGCCTGAATACATGGTGCCTTCGGCTTTTGTGATGCTAGATGCTTTGCCCATCACCCCCAACGGCAAGATAGACCGTCGCGCCTTACCTGTACCGGAAACATTTGGTGATGTTCAAGATGATTATCAGGCACCGCGCAGCCTTACAGAAGAAGTAGTGGCTACTGTTTGGCTAGAAGTCTTGGGAGCAGAAGTAGGGGTGAATGTTAACTTTTTTGAAGCCGGTGGACATTCTCTGCTAGCAACTCAAGTTATCTCGCGATTGCAAAAAGCCTTTGCTGTCAAGCTGCCTTTGCAGTACCTGTTTGAGTATCCAACGATAGCAGAACTAAGTGAGTGCATCGATAAAGTTCGCCAAGGTGGAAAAAGTTTCCAAATACCTGCTATTGAACCAGTATCGCGCACAAACAATTTGCCTTTGTCCTTTGCTCAACAAAGATTGTGGTTTTTAGACCAATTGGAAGGGGGAAGTTCCACTTATAACGTGCCTGCTGCTTTACAGTTAACGGGTTCCTTCAACCCAGTTGCTTTAGAGCAAAGCCTGAGAGCGATCGTACAACGTCACGAAGTGTTGCGTACCACTTTTTCGATGGTGAATGGTTACCCAGTACAGGTTATCTCTCCCTCTGTAACTATCACCTTGCCGATAGTGGACTTGCGATTTTTACTAGAACATGAACAATCTGTCAAGGTACAGGAATTAGTTTTAGAAGCTGCTCAACAGCCATTTGACTTGGCGAATGAACCCTTACTTCGAGCGACTTTACTACGTCTAGATGAAAAATCCCACATACTGCTGTTGGTGATGCATCATATAGTCTGCGATGGTTGGTCAATGGGGATATTTCTGCGCGAGTTGTCTGCTTTATACGCTGGTTTCGTTCAAGGTGTACCTACTTCCCTCGAAGAGTTGCCCATCCAATATGCAGACTTCGCTTACTGGCAGCATCAATGGTTACAAGGTGAGGTGATGGAAGCCCATCTTTCTTACTGGAAGCAGCAACTCGCCAATCTACCTACCCTGGAACTGCCTACCGACCGTCCGCGTCCCGCATCGCAAACATTTCGCGGTACAAGGCAAAATTTAGAACTACCCAAAGACCTGAGCGAAGAAATTAAAGCCCTTAGTCGCAGGGAAGGAACGACTCTGTTTATGACCTTGATGGCAGCATTTAATACCTTGCTACACAGCTATGTTGGTCAGGATGACATCGTTGTAGGTACAGATGTTGCCAATCGCAATCGGCTAGAGACGGAAGGAATCATTGGTTTCTTTGTTAACCAATTGGTACTACGTACTGACTTATCAGGTAATCCGACTTTTCGCGACTTACTCGCACGTGTTCGCCAGGTAACAATGGATGCTTATGACCACCAAGATATGCCGTTTGACCAACTGGTAGCAGCCCTTAATCCAGAAAGGGATTTAAGCCGTACACCACTATTTCAATCTAAGTTTGTCCTCCAAAATGCCCCTATGCCTGCGATGGAGTTAGAGGACTTAACTCTCAAGGTTTTAGAAATTGATGATGGTACAGCTAAATTTGATTTGTTGTTGACTTTGTGGGAGACAGAACAAGGACTTACAGGCAATTTCGAGTACAGCACAAACTTGTTTAATACTGACACCATCGAACGCATGCTAGCAGATTTTGAAACCATTTTGCGTGCTGTTATCGCCCAACCTAACACCAACTTACAATCCCTCAAAGAAATATTGCTAGCAAAAAATGAGCAAAAACAACTCATCAAAGACCAAAAACTTGCAGAAGCGACAAGAAATAAATTGAACAAGTTCAAGCGCAAATCTGCTTAATTTTCTAATCCCAATGGTTTGTAGTGAGTGCTTTAGTGCTGAAATGAGCGACGAATTGCTCACTACAAGCCATCAGCCGAATTTGATATTAATTGACACAATTCCAATGTAAGGATGAACGAAAATGAAGAACTTAGAGTTAGAAACAAACAGCATCAAAAGATTACAAACCACAAAACGCAAAGTCGTTGAAAAATTAGTAAATTTGCAACCACTCAACTCAGCAAATTCTTTACCGTTAGTCATTTCTCCTGCTGTAGATGGTATCAGTTTAATCCCCTGGGCGCAGCAAAATCGCGATTTGATGGAAACTAATTTACTTAAATATGGTGGCGTACTTTTCCGAAATTTCCATGTAAGTACAGTTGAAGAATTCCAAAAGTTTGTAGAGGTAGCTTCCACCGGAGAACTCTTAAATTACACCTATCGCTCAACGCCACGCACAGAGGTCAGCGATAAAATCTATACTTCAACTGAATATCCTGCGGACGAATCGATTCCGCTACATAACGAAAATGCTTACTCTCCTATTTATCCAATGAAAATATCGTTTTTCTGCGTTAAAGCATCAGAAATTGGGGGAGAAACACCAATTGCTGATAGCCGTAAAATCTTTGAACGCATTAACCCAACCATCAAAGAACGGTTTATCGAAAAAAAAGTGATGTACGTGCGAAACTATGGCGATTTAGATTTACCCTGGCAAGAAGTTTTTCAAACCACAAATAAATCTGAAGTAGAAAGTTATTGCCACAAATTAGGTATTTCATTTGAATGGACAAGTAACAACACCCTCAGAACAAGCCAAGTTTGTCAAGCTGTTGCCAAACATCCCAAGACTGGTGAAATGGTGTGGTTTAACCAAGCTCATTTGTTCCACATTTCCAGCTTGAAAGCAGAGGTACGCGAATCATTGTCTGCATTGCTTAAAGAGGATGAGTTTCCTCGCAATGCCTATTACGGTGATGGTTCTTCCATCGAAACCTCCGTTTTAGATGAAATTCGTGAAGTATATCGCCAAGAAGCAGTGCTTTATCCTTGGCAGGAAGGAGATGTGTTGATGCTGGACAATATGCTAGCAGCACATGGACGGATGCCATTTGTCGGTAAAAGAAAGATTGTAGTTGCGATGGCAGAACCTTGTTAATTGTCATGGTTCCTCCCAACCCCTGCTGCCTATTTGTATCAACTTTAAAGTGAAACGGTGTAAAGCAAGTAGGATGCTCCTCTCCCAAATGCTTACTACATAACCATTTGGGAGTTTTTTTGAAATGTTGGCAATTGACAGCATAAATTGATTTGCCTACCCCTATTAAAACATAGATGCAGGTGTGGATGTTCGTTATTACACGAGGTAAGCCACTATTTTGGTGTGATTTTATTAAACTCACATCGAATTATATTGCAGGCATTTATTAATTTGATGACGTTGTACTCTCACAAAGGAGCTTAACTTTATGCACGCTCAAATGACCAATCTTGTTCGCATTTCTCCTCAACAAAAGCATTTATGGTTGCAACAAGAAGATAATCGCCAAGCTTACTGTTCCCAAATTGCGATAAATATCGCAGGTAATCTCAATCCTGATATTCTTAAATTAGCTTTAGAAAATATCATCGATCGCCAGGAAATCCTTCGCACCGCTTTTCATTCCTTACCGGGTATGAATATTCCCTTACAGTCAATCAGCACTTCCAGCAAGTTATCCCTTCAAGAATACGACTGGAGCGGTTTGACTTCTCAAGTACAAAAAGCAAAAATTGATACACTTTTTCAAGATGAAAGTTTGCAAGATTTCAATTTGGAACAAGGTTCAATTTTGAACGTTGCTTTAATTAAACTGTCTTCGGACAAGCATATACTGTTTATCAGCTTACCTGCTTTATATGCAGATATGGCCACACTCAATAATTTTGTACGTGAAATCGGTCGTTCTTATACAGCTTGCTTGCACGGCGAAGAATTATCAGATGAAGTGATGCAATATGCAGACATCTGCGAATGGCTGAATGAATTATTAGAATCTGAGGACACAGAAACAGCAAGAAACTATTGGGAGCAACAAGATATTTCTTCTGTGTTAACTTTGAAACTTCCCTTTGAAAACAAAAATGTAAATCAGTCATCTGCAATACGATTTGAACCGAAATCGCTTTCCTTAGAGATTCATCCAGATACGGTAGCAAAACTTGAAATATTGCAAGAAAAGTATAACACTTCAGCCGAAACAATTTTACTAGCTTGCTGGCAAGTGCTGCTTTGGCGCTTAAGCGGACAATCTGATATTGTGATTGGTACTGCTTGCGATGGACGTGAATATGAAGAATTAAAGGAAGTTTTGGGGCTTTTAACTAAGTATTTGCCTACTTATTCGCACCTACAAGGAAATTTAAAATTCTCGGAACTTCTGGAAAGAGTTTCTGAATCTTCGCGCTTTGCAAAAAAATGGCAAGAGTATTTCGACTGGGAGCATATTGTCGCTGCAAATGATAAATTTACTTATCGTGCATTTTTTCCTTTCTGTTTTGATTTTACAGAACTGTCTGAGAGCTATGTTGCTGCTGATATTTCATTTTCAGCATATAAAAACTACGCGAATACAGAAAAATTCCAAATCAAGCTCTCCAGCCTTTATGGCAAGAATAATTTGTTTTTGACTTTTGATTACGATTCCAACTTATTTTCTGAGGATAGTATCAAAATTATTTCCAAACAATACCAGACCTTAATAGCAAGTGTCGCTAATGGAGCAGAAGCTGCAATCATTGATTTAAATATTATCAGCGAAAGCGAACGGGAAAGGTTACTAATTGATTTTAACAATACAAAAACCGACTACCCGCAAGACAAATGCATTCATCAACTTTTTGAAGAACAAGTAGAACGCACACCCAACAACATTGCTGTTGAATTTAATAACGAGTATCTCACTTATGCACAACTAAACGCAAAGGCAAACCAGCTAGCGCATCAACTGCAAAAGTTGGGAGTCAAACCAGAAGTATTGGTGGGAATTTGTGCAGAACGTTCGTTAGATATGCTCATCGGTATCTTTGGAATTCTCAAAGCAGGTGGTGCATATATACCTTTTGACCCCACATATCCCCAGGAACGGCTGGGATTTATGTTAGAGGATGCTCAAATCCCGATACTGTTAACTCAACAACGACTTGTTGATAAGTTTGTTGAATATAACACCAATGTCATTTGCCTTGATAAGGATTTGGAAGCAAACGCTACTTTAAGTATCGAAAATCCTGTTAGCAATGTTACATCGGGAAATTTGGCTTATATCATCTACACCTCTGGTTCTACTGGAAAACCCAAGGGAACAATGATTCCTCACAGAGGTTTAGTTAATTACCTTAGTTGGTGTACAAATGCGTATGCCATCGCCCAAGGTTACGGTACTCCAGTGCAATCTTCGATAGGGTTCGACGCTACGATTACCAGCTTATTCTCTCCATTATTGGTCGGACAAAGGGTGGTACTATTGCCCGAGAAGGAAGAAATCGAAGCTTTGTCAGCACTTTTGCAGTCTGATAAAAACTATAGCTTGGTTAAAATTACTCCAGCTCACCTGGAAATGCTTAATCAGATGTTACCCAATTGCAAAGATGTAACCGAAACGAGAGCATTGGTTATCGGTGGCGAAGCACTATTGGGTAAAAGTTTGAAATTCTGGCGTGATAATGCCCCAAATACAAGAATAATAAATGAATATGGTCCGACCGAGACTGTTGTTGGTTGCTGCGTTTATGAGGTTTCTGAGCAAACTTCTTTATCAGGTGCAATTTTAATTGGTCGTGCGATCGCAAATACTCAACTTTATTTGCTTGATGAAAATCAAAAACTTGTACCAATTGGTGTTCCTGGCGAATTATACATCGGTGGCGCGGGAGTCGCTAGGGGTTATCTCAATCGCCCAGAATTAACACAACAGCGATTTATTCCCAACCCCTTTAGCGATGAAGTTGGTTCTCGCCTATATAAAACAGGGGATTTAGCGCGATATCTCCCTGATGGTAATATTGAGTACCTCGGACGTATAGACCATCAAGTAAAAATTCGCGGCTTCCGCATTGAATTAGAAGAAATTGAGTCCGAACTTGCTCAACATGCCTTAGTAAATTCTGTCACCGTTATCGCCAGGGAAGACCAACCTGGAGACAAACGTTTGGTAGCTTATATTGTTCCCCAAGAGCAAGCCCCAACAAGTAGCCAACTGCGCCAATTTTTACAGGAAAAGTTGCCCGAATACATGATACCCTCTGCCTTTGTGATGCTCGAGGTAATACCTCTAACCGCTCATGGTAAGGTAAACCGTCAAGCCCTACCGCAACCCGATACATCTCGTGTTGATGAGCTAAAAGCAGAATTCTTGGCACCACGCGATAGTTTGGAACTGAAATTAGCGAATATCTGGGAAAGTCTTCTAAATGTCCATCCTGTGGGAGTAAAGGATAGCTTTTTTGAACTGGGTGGTCACTCGCTTTTGGCTGTGCGCTTGATGGCTCATATTAACCAAGAGTTTGGTAAAAGCTTGGCTTTAGCAACACTTTTCCAAAATCCCACAATCGAAAAATTGGCTAATATTCTTCGCCAAGAATCAGAAGTATCATCTTGGTCTGCCTTGATAGAAATTCAAAAAGGTAATTCCAAGTATCCTTTCTTCTGCTTACCCGGAGGTGGCGGTAATGTCCTTTATTTACATGATTTGGCGCGTTATTTAAGTCCAAACCAAACATTTTACGGCTTGCAAGCACCAGGTTTAAATGGAGAATCCGAACCATTAACCCAAGTTGAGGACATGGCGGCTTACTACATCCAAGCGATACAAACCATTCAACCCTCTGGACCGTATTTTCTCGGAGGTCACTCGTTTGGGGGTATTGTTGCCTTTGAAATGGCTCAACAGTTGGTCAAATCAGGACATAACGTTGCTCTGGTTGCCATTTTAGACGCTCCAGCCCCGGTTGCAAGTGATAAACCCGTATATGTTGATGTCGATGATGCAACTCGAGTGACCGAAACTGCTCGCCTCATCGAACGTTGGGTAGGCAAAAACTTAGATATATCTTATGAGATTCTCCAGCCGCTAGAACTTGACGAACAATTGGAATATCTCAAAGAGCGATTAATCGCCGTTGATTTACTACCCGCAGGTACTGATACAAAGCAAGTACGCGGTTTGGTGCAGGTTTTCGAGGCTAACATGCAAGCTAGTATTAACTATCTATCGCACCAAGTCTACCCAAATCAAATTACCTTGTTGCGAGCTAGCGAGGTTAGTACTGAGGATGCTGCACTTTTGACTGAGTTACGCCAAGATCCAGCGTGGGGATGGGGTCAATTTTCCGCTCAAAATGTCGATATTCACCTTGTCCCAGGTGACCATATTACGATGATGGCTCAACCCCACATCCAAGCTGTCGCAGAACAGTTAAGAATCTGCATTGAGCAAGCAAATGTAGGTTAATGAGGAGTATTGAAATGACCCAACATCCAAAAAATACAGGAATGCAAATTTTTACCATCATCTGGTTCGGACAAGTAATTTCCCTCATTGGCTCTCAGTTAAGTAACTTTGCTTTGGGTGTATGGGTATACCAGCGAACTGGTTCAGTAACACAGTTCGCCCTCATTTCCCTATTCACAAGCTTGCCGATGATTCTCATTTCCCCTATAGCAGGCACGTTGGTAGATCAATTTCCACGGCGCTGGATGATGGTATTTAGTGATTTAGGAGCAGGTATTGCTACAGGGGTGATTGCGATTTTGTTGGCAGCAGGCGACTTGACAATTTGGCACATATATATAGGTGCAACCATAAGTTCCTGCTTCAGCGCCTTTCAATGGCCCGCTTATACGTCTGCTACTACCTTCCTCGTACCTCCACAACACCTTGCTCGTGCCAACGGTATGTTGCAAATAGGGGAAGCTGCTGGTCGGTTGGTTGCACCAATGCTAGGAGGCGTGCTGCTGCTCATTCTCGATATCGATGGCATTCTCTTTATTGATTTTGCCACCTTTATTTTTGCTTTCAGTATTCTTTTACTAGTTCCGTTCCCAAAACAGTACATTGATCGCCATCGCGCCGAAAAAACTCCTTGGTTCAAAGAAGTATCCTACGGCTTGGTATATGTAGTTAAAAGAAGAGGGCTGTTTGCGCTGCTACTTTTCTTCGCCGTTAACAATTTCCTCGTCGGAATTGTGCAGATGCTAATTACGCCCCTAGTATTGTCCTTCGCCTCAGCTACGGACTTAGGTACAATTATGACTGTTGGCGGTGTAGGAATGCTGGCAAGCAGCGTTCTCGTCAGTACTGTGAAAACACCGCAACATCTAATTCTAAGTATATTTAGCTTTATGCTCCTAGGTGGAATCTGCATTACGTGTGCAGGGTTCTACCAATTCGTTCCCGCCTTAGCGCTGATAGCTTTCCTCTTTTTCTTCGGTCTACCAATTATTAACAGTTCAAGCCAAGTTATTTTCCAAAGGAAAGTACCCTCTAGTGTCCAAGGTCGAGTTTTTGCAACAATAGGAGCGATCGCTAACGCATCCCAGCCTTTTGCTTACACAGTCGCAGGACCACTAGCAGATAAAATCTTCGAGCCATTAATGACTCCTAACGGGCTTTTAGCTGGAAGTATTGGAAAAATTATTGGTGTCGGTCAAGGACGTGGTATTGGTTTGATGTTTATTATGATGGGAGTGCTAACCGTATTAGCGACGGTTATTGCTTACCAGTATAAACCTCTAAGACTAGTAGAAAAGCAGCTGCCCGATGCTGCGAATTATGGTGATGACCTTTCTGTGATACCTTAGAGAGTGTTTATCAAGAAAATCTCAAATACGTAGGGTGCCTTACCCTCCTACACAAACTCAGTAGGAAACTACAAAGGTTGAATGGTAAGCGTTTGCTCTATTTTCTCTTTCACTATTTACGAAGCGCCTAAGTTGATTTTTATTTTCTTCCCCAATTACTGAATCGGTGTTCTAGCCTGCGGCACACCTGAGGGCGAACGCGCTTAGCGCCTACTACGCATGCTAGTTTCCAAACTTTACTTTTATGAACATGAACATAGTTTGATAAGAGGCAGGGGAGATATTGGTTCAAGACAGCGCTTCGGAGCTACAAACCTCGCCGCTTGTGGGTGGAACTGTCCCTGCTCCCTTGCTCCTGATCTTTTCATTAGACGAATCATAGGGTTTTTTGTATAAAAAACCGCCAACCCGCAATTTTAGTTGCGGGTTTTATATCAGTAGATAGGTCAATCGCAGCTCAATTTTAAGCAGGATCAGTTTAAAGGCGCAAGCAACATATGAAAGAAACACAATAATTTTCTTCCCTTATGCCATCTGCCTTATGTTTTTAAGAGTTAAGAGAATTCAGCGAAACTGTCGGAGGGTATAATAGCAGTATCAAATTTCTTCAAACTCATTTGTCGGCATAAAGGGAGAAATTTGCCATAGTGAGTTGATGGATAACGACCAACCAAACACCCAGCTGACCACCTTCCCACTTTGTCTGGTGCAGAAGCATCCGGCGAATCTCCTGTGGTATGTTGATTCACACAAAAGTCATCACCCTGAACTTTTGCATCCCCTACTCGAATACCATCTTTATTGCCGTCACGAAACCCGATAATTGTCCCACACTGCACAAGGGCTTCTTGATTGTGATGATATCCAAATTCCCACGCATCAAGGAACTGAATATCATTAGCAATCCTAAAAGCACCCGCAGGATTCATTGGGTTGTAGGTATAGTAAGTACCAGGTTCACAAGTCGCTTCACAAGAAAGCAATACTTCACCTTTATCAGATACTACAATACGAACATCATCCCACTCGTCCAATTTCCCTTGTGTTGGTTGCCAAGTATCGGGGTTGGCATCTTCTAAGTAAACAATATTCAAAGGACGAATTCTCCAGCCTTTTGATTTCATATAACGAATCATTTTTCTTCCAAATTCAGGACAAACCATATTCACTCCTCATCAACATTTAAATGTTTCAAACCTTGCTCTAGCCTAGATATCCGATAGAGAGTTTCATCAGATTTAGTCAAAAGCTTTACAGCAGCACCAACTTCATACAATTTATCTTCCATAAAAGAAAGCCTTTTTTGTGCTCCTACATGTAGATCTAAATCTGCATGTTTTTCCAATTGCAGTCTTAGAGAATACAGTTCTCTCTCTATCATTGTGTGTTTTTCTGCAAGACTATCAGTAGCCAACCTCAATCTTTCTGATAATCGATCATTTAGCATTTTTCCCTCATCAATTTCCCTGAGAATCTCATCTTTAATAGCGTGCTGTCTAACATCTCTAATTCCAATGTCAGCAAGTTTAATTTGTTGAAATGCAAATACACCACTGATGGCTGAAACAGCTAACCCAAACAAAGTGATAAAATCTAGGTTTCCAATTTTAGGAAAATGAATATGCACATTTGTCTCTATCAAAATTTGGTGGAAACCAACAGCTATACTACTAATAGTAATAGCTAAAAATATAGTTCCCTTATAGGTAACTTCAGTTTCAGAGTAAAGCTTATCAAGCTTCCGTTTCATTGAATTTAACCTCCAAAGTTTCTTCGTGATTTATTGGTTCTTCGACGACAAATTGAAGACAGGGGACATCATTAATTTTAGAAAAGTTAATGATATCTCCTGTTTTTAATTGATTGGGTTTATCTATTTTTTTTCCATTTAAAAAAGTTCCTCCAGTACTTGCATTTCTTAACGGAATTCCATCCCAAAGAGTGTAACAATAACCTTCAGCATTTTCTTGAAGTATTAAGGTACAATGGAATCTTGATATAAAATTTGCATGAATACAGATATCACAACTAGAATTTCTACCAACGATGTATTTTTGTAGATTTAACTTTATTGTTTTAATACTTCCATTCAATTCAGTTAGAAGTAGATAGAAATCATTTGTCATCTTTAGATTCACTTGGAGATGGTAACCAATAAGCAATTGTACTTGTAATACCTCCCCAATAAAGCGCTTCACTTTTAGGATTCGAGAGTAATTGCAGCATACAAAACCCAAGAACAGTTATACTAACGCCGCCTTGCATTATGAATTTGAATTTGCTCATTGATTTTTTAATTAACACTTAATACTTTTATAGTTCCCATAAAAAATGTTTGCTTATGCGAAACAGCAAACAATTTTTCTTTGTATTTAATTAAATAAAAGGCATTGTTCTAGTTTGACAAATATTTAGCTAGAGATAAGTAAACATTTGTTAGAATTGAAAGAATTAAGGTTTATTGTCCATATTTTGAACATAAAATCTTTCTTGCAAAAGGGCGATCGCATCCTCTAAGCACTGTTCTGGTAAGCGAATGACTAATGCAATAAGTTTTTCTCTTGCAGATTGTTGCTGACTTGGAATAGTCAGAGAAGACGTAGGGGTAAGAGAGGAATTTACGTCGCCAAGTTCAGATTTAAAGAATGGATAAATATCACCATTGGCAGTCCGGCATTGATAACAATCTCCTGTTTTAACTTCAAGAACTTCTACAATTTGTCCATGATAAGGTAACTCTGGAGAATTTACCTTAAACTTCTGCAGTTGCTGTTGAATAGGTTTGCTGGTACCAATGTTAGTGGTGTTTTGGCTATAGGTTTTCCCGTTGCGGGTAACTGTACGTGCATGGCAGACTTCAATTTCACCATTATCCTCAAGCTTTTTTCGCCAAGTACGAATAGTTCCCTCATCCACACCGCAATGTTCAGCTATTTGTACGTTACTTCTGTTTACAGCATAAGGATGTTTGAGCGCTCCTATGATTGCTCGCTGCTTATCAGCATTACTTCGCTTCAAGGCTTTATGCTGATTTACAGAGTAACTATGCCATTTAGCATCTTCAAGCGTTCCAAAGCAAATCTCAACGAGAATTTTAGACTCACCCAACTCTAAGAGCGCAGCATCGCGGTGGTATCCGTCTGTTAACCAGTAAGACTCACCATCATAGTAAACTAAAACAGGTTCAAACCGAGCGCCTTTTTTCCAGTCACGAACCAAATCTTCAACATGTTCTGGATCCAGTTTCTCTCTTGGTTGTGTTCCACCGTCTCTTCTAAGTAGCTTTCTATCAATTTCAAGCAAATGAACTTCCATAATGCGCAGTTAATGATGAGTTCAAAATAAAAATTGCTTCTTGTATTAATGCCTGAGTTTCTAAGGTTGAAATTTTTAACGCTTTAGCTACTTCAACTACTTCTTTATTCAGAAGATACCGCTCTCGAACCACAAGCCTATGCTTGGGATGAAGTTTTGAGATTGCCTCATAAAGCAATTGAGTTAATTCTTCTTGGGTTATTGCTTCCGAGTCTTCAACCTGAGGCTCATAAGGTAAGTCATCCCAGCTCACAGTTAAGCGCCGCGAAACGGTAAGCTTTAAAGATTCCCACTCTTGGGCGCTAATACCGAGCTTAGCAGCTACATCCACTTCATTAATCTGTCTTCCTAAAGCAATAAATTGCTTTCTTAACCGCCTAATCTTACTTAGCTTTTCTATTGAAGAACGAGGAATTTTTAACTGTGATGCATTATCCCGCAAATAGTGCTGAATCTCACCTTGGATATAAGGAACAGCAAAAGAACTAAAAGCATGTCCAAGTTCGGACTCAAAACGCTCAACGGCTTTAAGAAGTCCAAGAAACCCTATTTGATATAAGTCTTCGTAACTTTCGTTACATTTATTCACCCAACGATGCACAATTTTATGAACTAATTTGCTATGCGTTTGGGCAATCTGATTACGTCTTTGAAGTTCAGTCGCGGGACTAACTTTAGTTCTGCTTTTTTCTGTAACCATAAAACTAGTGTGCAGAATTTTCTAAAGATATGAATAGCGCATAAGGCACTGAATCCGTAACTCGGGAAATACGGAAGGAGTACTTTATAGTTGCTTCATTCAAAATCAGGAATTTTGCGGAGTCAATACTTTATCTCTCAAGAAACACTTTGCGTAAGGCTTATGTAGCAATGATTGTAAGAATAATATGGGTGGCATGTTTAGAAAGTGGGCTTAGGTGCGATCGCCTTCAGGAAGCTCTCAGTAATCTGACATCAGAGCGTGTTATCTCTTTAAGTTCTTACGATTTTATTCTTGAAGCTCTTTTCTATGCAGTTTCAATATAAATTGATATAAACTGCTTTGACTTTACTTTCTTAGTCTCCCATAATAATGGTCGGCTTACTTACACCATGCTGTACTAGTCATTCGATAAAGATAGCCATGCAACTCAAAGGCAGGATTGTTACCTACAGGTTTTTTTGACGTTTTCTTTTTGTAATTGGGGGTATGTCTCTGGTCTTGGGTTCAAAACTCTCAAGACATTTCTCAATTTCAATGTCGAGCGCAGCGATTTGTTGTTGATAAACTTTCACTGCATCTTCGGAACTTCCGAAGATAGTAAGGATTCAGGTTATAGAAAAAGGGACAAGACAGGGGAACGTGCTTTTAGCACTCAAATCTCCCCTTTACAATTAAGTTTTACCGGAACCCCTAATGTAGTACGCCGTGCTATTTCCAAGTTTCAACGTATTGAGCCAGAAGAAATACCTTTTTTTAACCTGGCTTATAACAGAAATTCTTGACGAACAGATACCTGAACGCGAAGGAAGAAGTAACCCGCGAGTCGTTAAAAAAACTAGAGCTAAATTTCCCTCCAAGAAACCGATACATAAAGGAGTCGAACCTAAAATTGAGACACTTGAAGAAGAACACATAGGTCAGAACGCAGAACTCAGAATCAATTGGATGGGAATTCAGACCCCAACCAATTGTAGACACCGTGTTAACTGTCGTTATTTAAACCCCCTACTCATCACCCAGTCGTACAGAAGTTCATTCTGACTTCTGACTCCTGAGTTCTGAGTTCTTTTTGTTAACTTCTCTATATACAATACTACTTAGAGCTTAACCGAACCGTATTGGAGTACCCTTACCTCTCCAAACACGAAAGCTCCAAAGCAAACCCAACAATTTCCTAGTTGGCGATGCACAATTTCGTTTTTTACTAGTGAACAGAAGACGTCTACAGCATGGCTCCAATTTTGAATCCGTCCACTTCCTCTATGATCTTCTAAGAAGTTACTTTCATAATTACTTAAAAAGATGTATGAATATAGTAGCCAAAATTCAGTTTTTTTTGTAAAAGTCAACATTTTTTTGAGCGTTTTTGCAAATAAACTAAACAAGATTTTTATTTTGGTTGAAATTGGCTTGCAATTTCTCAAAATAAAGGGTTCTTGATTAGGAATACCTGCTGTTTTTAATTGCTTATATTGATAGATGAATGAAATTTTTAGCATAGAGCACCCTTTGATGAGCAGCCAGCAGCAGTAAAGCGTCATTGGCTTTCTTGTATAGGATACCCTTCAAAATTAAATTTACTCGTCTTCTTTGATGTGTTACTGATTTAATAGTAAAGTTCAAATTTGAACTTTACTATTGTTTAGTACTAGTTTTTTGAAAAATAGATATAATTAGAAAATTTCTAAATAGTAAAAATATTTAACGAAAGTAGGCATAGCTCCAATTTTTCAACCACCTAATTACCTTCTCAGAGCATGTGAATTCATGTTATTCTTACCTCTACTTTATCCATTAACTAGATACAGGTAAAGAAACTAAAAATGACTTAATAACTAAATAAAGATAATTAGACTCAAAATAGAGGTTCACGCCGTTATATCAATTTAATATGAAGCTGCATAAAAAAGAGCTTCTAAAATAAAGTCTCGACTTTATCCATTTAGCCGGCGTAGCCCAAAGTATCGGTCAAGCGTTCCAACAAAGCACGGGGGATTTTTACCCGGAGCGGTTGGTAATACCATTTCTGTATGAAGCTGCGCTAAATTATCAACAAAGGTGTATTTGGTATAAGTGTAATGGGTCTGAAATTGCAAATTGAGATTAAACAGAGCCGAGAAGAATTGGAAAAAGCTGTTAAATATGCCGTAGAAGCTAGTAGCAAAGAGCGATTACAAATGCTGTACTGGCTAAAAACTGGTCAGCCCCTGAGTCCTTACGGACACGCTCCGCGAACGGGGAAGTCAAAAGTCACGCATTCAAAAGTCAAAAGTAAGAACCCCATAACTGAATTTGGGGGCTTGAGTCAGCGGACGCCGTAGACGCTTGCGCCTACTCGATGAAATACGTTTTTTCTTTTTCCATACCATAAGTTGGGGGCTTGTACCTTTTTCTTTCTGGTCAAGTGAAAAGCAGGCGATTGCGCGCAGCGCAGTGCCCCTGGGGCAATCGCTCGCAGAACGTTTAGGACGTGATGAGGCAACAATAACTCGTTGGTTGAAAAAATATAAGGATGGGGGATACAGAGGTTTATTAGAGGTGAAACATGCACCGGGTAAAGAGCCGATAGTCAGTGGAGAACACCTAGAACGTTTCAAGCAAAAATTGTCCGAACCACAAGGATTTGACAGCTATAGTCAGATTCAACTGATTCGGTTTTGGTTTTGGAAGTAAATGGGTAAAGCTGGCAAACAACCCCTTTTAAAACGGTGAAATCCACGCTCCAACAGCCATTCATCCCGGTAATACATTACGGCTTGTGATAATGTCAGTTGAGTCAAAGGCTTTTCCCAAATAGTCACCACATATTTAGCATGAATTTTTATCCCATAAAAACACTCAAAGTCAACACCCTACGTACAGCCCCCTTTTTTAAGGGGCTATACCTTGAGATAAACAAGCTAACCAAACCGTATTGGGTGTTTGCCAGACTTCACTTGATAGACTAATTTCCTCTAAGAAAATTCTTAGAGGAAATCTTATCGGCGATCGCAAAGAGCGTCTCTGCAATCTCTTGTGATTGCAAATCCTGGTTTCTATTTCTGATGACAATAGATATAGAGGAATCGCCAAGCAAGTGCTTTATGATCTGCGCCTTCCCCTCAGCGTCAAAGCGATCGCATTGAGCGATTATTTCTTCTAAATTCATACAAACGAAAAGGTAGATACACCAATATTTTTTTAGGCGCGTATCCCTTTTTTGTAAAGCAGCCCAAAAGCATTTTTTTATACTTTCACCTCTTGCCGAGAGTAAGAAGCTGCAAAAACACGCAAAACTTCTGCTTTTTCTTCATCTGATGCCTTACGAGCCAAGGATATTATATCCCTAGCTATGGGTTTCATTTGAAAGAAAAAATACTCTTGGGCATCTGGCGGTAATGCATTAATCAGCCGCTCAAGCGTATCGATTTTTATCTGGCATCTTCCACAAATAAACTGCGAAATCGTTTGAGGGGTGATATCCACTCTGGACGATAACCACGTACCCTTTATGCCATATTCTTTCATTGTCGCGGCTAGTGCTGCTCTGAAATTAATCAAAAAGTGAGGAATAAGGATTCTGGTCTTATCTGAACGGTATTGGGTTAAAAACAAAATATTTTCGTTATTAAATCCCCATCAATACCTGATGGGGATTAACTGATAACTGCCGCTGGTACTGATAACTGTTAAAAACTACTAGTAGCGACTATTATGTTCCCGGACGAGAGCGAATATTCACGGGTATATGATGGCGATCGCCTAATATTTCTAACAAAGGACCATTAACGTCAAATTTAACCATACTTACCGACGCCACCAAAATATTCACCCGATAGCGATAGCGTCCCAAATCAATTCCTAATAAACTGCAAAGCATAATCCGAATCGTGGCTTTATGGGATACTACTAAAACATTACCTTGGGGATGTTTTTCTTGAATTTCAGCAATGACAGGCATAGAACGGTTAGCAATATCTACCGCAGTTTCTCCACCTAGTGGTGCATTCCAAGCTGGTTCTGTCAACCAGTTTACATAGTTTTCTGCATAATTTTCTTGGACAAACGATTTACTATACGTTTCCCATTCGCCGTAACTACCCTCTCTAAGTCCGTCACGCAACTGCATATCCATACCGATAGCATCACAAAATGGCTTGGCAGTTGCAATTGTGCGCTTCATTGGGCTAACATAAACTGCTTCCCACTTCAACTTTTGATAAACATCGGCAAAACTAGAAGCCATTTGCATCCCTTCTGTTGTCAACTCCGCATCAGTTTCACCGCAGAAATTACCACTTTGACTAAAAGTAGTTTCTCCATGTCGCAGTAAATATAAATTGAGTGTCATAGCTTGTATCGCGATTGGGATAAAGGAGTTTGTGCAAAAATAAAATACCATCAACAGTTACCAGTTATTAGTTATTAGTGAGCCAGCGCTATGCAGGAGGGTCTCCCGACCTAGTGCAGGCTGGCAAAAATAACTGACCAGTGATAGATGTTGGCTCGAGTACTG